>NZ_JBQJIK010000005.1:0-146543 GCF_052078665.1 Inquilinus sp. CA228
CCCCAGCACCGCGGCGGTGGGCGTCGCCTCGACCTTCGCCTCGCCGATGGTGCCGTCCCATTCCAGGGTGGCGGCGCCGTCGGCGGCCAGAGTGGGCTTCACCGTCAGGTCGAGGTTGCCGGCGATCGGCTGGCCGACCAGGCCGGAGAAGCGGCTGAGATCGGCGGCGCTCAGGTGCAGGGTGCCGGCGCCGGACGGCGCCATCCCGTCGCCTTGGCCGCTGGCGGTCAGCACCGCGCCGTCCAGCCGGGTCTCCAGCCGGTCGATCACCGCCTTGCCGGACTGGGTGGCGCTGCCGTCGAGGCTGAGCTGCAGGCTGCGCCCGGCCGCGGCCTCCATCTGCGGGTCGCCGAGCGCCAGGCCGGCGGCGGAGGCGGTGACGTGGAGGTTGATCGGGGCGTCGGGATCGGAGAACGGGCCCTGCGGCGTCGCCGTCAGGTCGACCGCCAGCGTGTCGGCGCCGTAGGGGGCCTGGCGCAGCCCGGCGCCGCGGATTGCGGCGGCCACGACCGGCGCGTCCAGGGCGCCCTTGGCGGTGCCGTCGACCGCCAGCGAGTCCCAGCCGGTGCCCGGCGGCAGCAGGGTGGCGAAGCCGGCGGCGGCGCCGGCCTGCAGCTTGTAGGCGAGATCGACCTGGTTGCCGGTCGGGTCCACGCTGCCGGTCACCGAGACGCTGCCGGCCGCGGCCGTGGCGTCGAGCTGGCGGATGGAGATCTGGCCGGCATCGGCGATCTCGGCCTCGGCCTGCAGCGTCGTCCGGCCCTGCAGCAGGGCGGCGATCCCCGCCGGGGCCAGCTTGGCCGCGTCGGCGTTGAGATCGACGGTCAGGCGCCGGCGACCCTCGCCGGGCTCGATCCGGACCTGGCCGTCGACCCCGCCGAGGTCGCCGACCTTGCCGGACAGGGTGGCGCGCCAGTCGGACAGCGTGCCGGTGCCGTCGAGCTTCAGGTCGACCGGCGGTTGCCCGGGGAACTGGGCCATGGTGGCGATCAGGCCGCCCGGCGGCTCCTGCACCGACACGGCGACGTCGAGCTGCTCAGTCGACGGGATGAAGGCCAGCCGGGCGGTGATGTCGCCGGCCGCGCCGTCCAGCCGCCGGACCGCGAGGTTGGCCGCCAGCCCCTGCGACGGGTCGCCCAGCTGGGCGTCGCCGGCCGCGCTCAGCGTCGCCGCCAGCCCGGCGACGGCCGGGCCGATCGCGATCCGCTCGACATTCAGCCGGTCGAGCCGGATGTCGACCGGCAGCCGCGGCAGCGAGAAGCCGGTGGAACTGGGCTCCGGCTCCGGCTCGGCACCGCCGGCGGGCAGGCGGTCGACCGTGACCGTGCCGGCCTCGACCGCGTCGACCCGCAGTGTGCGGCGCAGCAGCGCCGACGGGCTCCAGGCCAGCCGGGCCCAGTCGACCGTCACCATCGGGCCTTTCGGGTCTGACACCGCGACGTCGCGCACCGTCATGTCGAAGGGCACGAAGCCCTCGATCGCGCCGACCGAGACCTGCATCTCCGGCGAGCTCGCCAGGCTGCCGGCCTGGTCGGCGATCAGGCGCTTGCCGGGGCCGGTCTGCGCCGCCGCGAAGACGATCAGCAGCAGCGCGACCGGCAGGCCGATGACGACCGCCAGGACGATGAGGAGGATTCTGAGAGCGCGCATCAGAAGGCCTGCCCGATGCTGATGTAGAGCTGGAAGCTGTCGTCGCTCTCGCGCTTGTTCAGCGGGATGGCGATGTCGGCGCGGATCGGCCCGATGCCGGTGTAGTAGCGGGCGCCCAGCCCGGCGGCGTACTGGAGGTCGCTGCCGAAATCCGGGACGCTCTTCTCGTAGACGCCGCCGGCGTCGAAGAACGGCACGATGCCGATCGTGTCGGTGATCTTGTAGCGCAGCTCCAGGCTGCCGATGATCGAGCTGAGGCCCCCGGTCGGGTTGTCGTTCTTATCCAGCGGGCCGATGCTCTGGTACTTGTAGCCGCGCACGCTGCCGCCGCCGCCGGCATAGAGCCGCTTGTCGGGCGGCACGTCGGCGATGTCCGGCCCGGCGATGCTGCTGATGCCCAGCTGCCCGGCCAGGACGATGTCGCCATCGCCGCCCGACAGGTCGAGATAGGCCGACCCCAGCGCCTTGGCCACGATCATGTCGACCGAGGAGCCGAGGAAGGTCGGGTAGGGGGTCAGCGACAGCTGCGCCCGGTAGCCGTTGGTCGGGTTCAGCAGGCTGTCGGTGGTGTCGATCTTGGCGCCGAGCGGAATGCCGACGAAGGTGTAGTCCCACTCGCCCTCGTCGTTCTCGACATGGCCGGTCTCGAAGCTGAGCCCGGCCAGCAGGTCGATCTGCTTGGTGTATTTGTAGGTGGCGATGCCCTGCACCAGGCCGCGGGTGCTGGTGTAGGCGTCCAGCACCTCGCGCACCGCCTCGGCCTTGGCGTCGAGCGTGGTGTTGCGGTCGAAGAAGCCCGGCACCTTCAGCGAGACGCCGAACTTGAAGTTCGGCTCGGTGGCGTCGTTGTAGCCGAGGCCGCTGACCTCGCCGTCGATCCGCAGCTGCTCGGCCCCGCCCCACAGGTTGCGGTGGCCCCAATAGGCATTCACCCCGGCGCCGTAATTGGTCTCGTAATTGGCGCCGAAGCCGATGAAGCGCAGCGGCCGCTCCTGCACCGCGATGGTCACCGGGACATTGCCCTGCGCGTCCACCTGGTCCGCGGTGGTGACGCGGACGCTGCTGAACACGCCCAGATCGGTCAGATCCTTGCGCAGGTCCTGGACCTGCTGCGGCGAGTAGACCTGGCCGGTGACGAAGGGCACGCGGCTCTGGATGAAGCTCTCCCGGACCGTCTCCTCGCCTTCCACGGTCACCGGGCCGAAGCCGGCCTTGGGCCCGGGGTCCAGCACCTCGGTCAGGTCCATGGTCTGGTCGGCATGGTCGACCACCGCATCGCGCGACGGCACCTTGGCCAGCGGATAGCCCTGGTCGTTCATCTGCGCCACCATCGCGCCCTCGGCGCTGAGGATGGTGCCCGACAGCGCCGGCTTGCCGGGATCGAGGCCGAGTGGCGTGCGGTCGATCACCAGCGGCAGCTGGTCCGACCCCTGGGTGTCGGTCAGCCGCACGGTCCCGAACTTATAAGATGGACCGAGATCGATCTTGATCGAGACCTTGACCGGATCCTTGCCCTGCCGCGCCGTCAGCCGGTCGATCAGCCCGGGATCGTCCATCGGCAGGCCGTCGATGGTGATGTGGACCTCGCCGCCGTAATAGGACAGGGCACCCAGCGCGCCGTACAGCCGGTCGCGGTCGGCCAGCGCCCGGCGGACCAGCCCGACCGGGCCGGAGGGCGGGCTGGACTGCAGCTTCAGCAGGTTCGAGGCGCCGGTCAGCGCCGCGGTCGCGTTCTCGTCCGGGATCGGCTCCAGCGTCGCCGCATAGGGCAGCTCGTCGGGCAGCGGCGCCGCCTCGGTCGCCGCGTCGCCATCGGTGGCCGGCGCCTCGTCCTGGGCCAGCAGGACGGCCGAGGGAACCAATGCGGCGAGGAGGCCGAGCCACCCGAGTCTGCCCAGTCTTGCCCGCAATCCCAAGCTCCCCACTTCGCCGCGCGCCCGTATTGCTGCCGCCGTTCGCGCTTCGGTTGATGCCATGATGGGAACACATACTGGTAGGCTTTCGTTGCCTTAAATTCGCTCTCGACTTTTCGACGATTTGCCGGCCTCGGCTTGCGTTTGGCGCCGATCTGCCTATATTGCGCTGCAACGGCGGCTGGGGCGTTGCGAAGGCGACCCCGTCCGCCGTCCTTTGTTTTGCCCGCACGCTTCCCGCCCTCCCGCCCCCTGGACGGACCATGGATATCCGGAACATCGCCATCATCGCCCATGTCGATCATGGCAAGACCACCCTGATCGACGTGCTGCTGCGCCAGTCGGGGGCCTTCCGCGACAACCAGGTGGTGGCGGAGCGGATCATGGACTCGAACGACCTCGAGCGCGAGCGCGGCATCACCATCCTGGCGAAATGCACGTCGCTGGTGTGGAAGGACGTCCGCATCAACATCGTCGACACGCCGGGCCACGCCGATTTCGGCGGCGAGGTCGAGCGCATCCTGAACATGGTCGACGGCGTGGTGGTGCTGGTCGACGCGGCCGAAGGGCCGCTGCCGCAGACCAAGTTCGTCACCGGCAAGGCGCTGAAGCTGGGGCTGCGGCCGATCGTGCTGGTCAACAAATGCGACCGGCCGGATGCCCGCCCGCACCAGGTGCATGACGAGGTGTTCGACCTGTTCGCGGCGCTCGACGCCAATGACGACCAGCTCGACTTCCCGACCCTGTTCTCCTCGGCCAAGCAGGGCTGGGCGGCGGAGAGCCTGGAGGCGGAGCGGACCGACATGGCGCCGCTGTTCGACCTGGTGCTGCGCCACGTGCCGGCGCCGAAGATCGAGGAAGACCAGTCCTTCCGCATGCTGGCCACCACGGTTGAGGCCAACCCCTATCTCGGCCGGGTGCTGACCGGCCGCATCCGCTCCGGCACGGTCAAGCCGAACATGACGGTCAAGGCGCTGTCGCGCGACGGCCAGACGATCGAGACCGGCCGGATCAGCCGGGTGCTGGCCTTCCGCGGCATCGAGCGCCAGCCGATCGAGTCCGGCGAGGCCGGCGACATCGTCGCCATCGCCGGGCTGGAGACCGCGACCGTCGCCGACACCATCTGCGACCTGAACGTGACCGAGGCCTTCGCGGCCCAGCCGATCGACCCGCCGACCATCGCCATGACCTTCTCGGTCAATGACAGCCCGCTGGCCGGCACCGAGGGCGACAAGGTCACCAGCCGCGTCATCCGCGCCCGCCTGCTGCGCGAGGCCGAGGGCAATGTCGCGCTGAAGATCACCGAGACCGCCGAGAAGGACGCCTTCGAGGTGGCCGGCCGCGGCGAGCTGCAGCTCGGCATCCTGATCGAGACGATGCGCCGCGAGGGCTTCGAGCTGTCGATCAGCCGGCCGCGCGTGGTCTACCAGACCGACGAGTCGGGCAACCAGCTGGAGCCGATCGAGGAAGTGACGATCGACGTCGACGAGGAGCATTCCGGCGTCGTCGTGCAGAAGCTGTCCGAGCGCAAGGGCGAGCTCCTGGAGATGCGGCCCTCGGGCGGCGACAAGCAGCGCCTGGTGATGCTGGTGCCGACCCGCGGCCTGATCGGCTACCAGGGCGAGTTCATGACCGACACCCGCGGCACCGGCGTGCTGAACCGGATCTTCCACGACTACGCCCCGCACAAGGGCGCCATCGCCTCGCGCCACACCGGCGTCCTGATCTCCAACGCCCAGGGCGAGGCCGTGGCCTATGCGCTGTGGAACCTGGAGGATCGCGGCCCGATGCTGATCGAGCCGCAGGTCCGGGTCTACCAGGGCATGATCATCGGCGAGCACACCCGCGGCAACGACCTCGAGGTCAATGTGCTGAAGGGCAAGCAGCTGACCAACATCCGCACCACCAGCAAGGACGAGGCGGTGCGCCTGACCCCGCCGATCCAGATGACGCTGGAGCGGGCGCTGACCTACATCAACGACGACGAGCTGGTCGAGGTCACGCCGAAGACTATCCGCCTGCGCAAGCAGTTGCTGGACCCGAACGAGCGCAAGAGGATCGAGCGCCAGAAGAAAGAAGCCTGAGGCTCAGGCCGCGGCGATGCCGGACGGCTCCGGCATCGCCTCGCTCTCGCCGCCGTCGCCGTCCCCGAGCGGTTTCGGAATCCATTGCATCACCGCCGCGACGATGGTGCCGAAGCCGCGGGTGACGACCGTGTGCGCGTCGAGCCCGTCCGGTATCTCCCCGGACAGGTCCCGCGGCCCCAGCAGGCCGACCATCAGCATGGCGTCCGGCCCGATGCGCCGGCGCAGCCGCCGGATCAGCCGGCCCAGCTGGTGCTCGGCCACGGCGCCGGCATGGGCCACCATCACCACCGGACCGTCGACCGCCTCGGGCACGGCCCCGCCGCGGTCGCTGTAGCGGCAGGCGATGCCCTTCTCGGCCAGCAGCTGGCCGGTCATCAGCGCGGCGGCCTGGTCCAGCTCGTCCCGCGCGCCGAGGCACAGCACGGCGGGCGGCGTGTCCTGCCCGTCCTCGTCGAGATCCGCGACCGCCGCCAGGATGCCGCCCCAGACCGCGGCGCGCTGGAGGCCGTCCAGCGCTCCCCGCTGCCGGTCGGCCTGGGCCATGTGGATGGCCGGCAGGATCATGCTCTCGAACAGCGCCTGCCGGGACTGGCTCAGCAGCCCGCGCTCGGCCAGCTCCGACGCCTCCAGCGGATCGCCGGCCAGGATGCGCTGGTAGAAATGCGCCTCCGGCGTCAGCGCCGGCGTGCTGCCCAGGAGCACGTCGAGGAAGCCGAACTGCGGCACGTGCCGGCCCAGCACGGCCAGGCAGACCGTCAGCGGCACCGCCAGCAGCAGCCCGGGAATGCCCCACAGGGTCAGCCAGAAGATGGTGGCGAACAGAATGGCGAAGGGCGACAGGCCGGTGCTGCCGCCATACAGCAGCGGCTCCCCGACATTGACGGTGATCAGGTCCAGCACCACGAACAGCGCGATCGTCGCCAGCGGCATCAGCCAGCCGGGATCGACGGCGAAGGCCAGGATGGTCGGCAGCAGCGCGGCGGCGATGGTCCCGACCAGCGGGATGAAGCGCAGCACCGCCGCGAGCAGGCCCCACAGTACGGGGTTGGGCACGCCGATGACCCAGAGGCCGATGCCGAAGGCCGCGCCGTAGCCGAAGTTCAGCACCGCCTGCGCCAGCAGGAATCGGCTCAGCCGCTGCGCCGCGTCGTCCATGGCCGCGGTGGCGCGGGTCAGGTCCTTGGACCCGAGCAGCCAGATCAGCCGGTTCCGCAGATCCTCCCGCTCCAGCAGCATGAACACCGAGAAGATCAGGACGACGCCGATGATGGCGAAGGGCTCGATCAGCGGCGCGCCGACCTCCCAGGCCAGCTGCAGCGGCGTCAGCGCCGGCGGCACCAGCTGCACCGGGACCGGCTTGCCCTGCGCGCCCTCCGCGGCCATCGGGGCCAAGCCCATCGGGCCGGCCGCGACCCGCTCGGTCGCCTCCTCCGACAGGCGGGCCACCATGGCCATCAGCCGGTCGATCAGCCCGCCGCCCGGCGCGACCTCCTTGATCGACTGGATCTTCGCCTCGAGGTTGCTCTGGTATCGCGGCAGGTTGCCGGCCAGGTCGATCGCCTGGCCGGCGACCAGCACGATGAACACCACCGCCGCGATCGACAGGGCGACGATCACGACCAGCACCGCCGGGGTCCGCGGCAGCCCCAGCTTGCGCAGCTGCAGCACCACCGGGGCCATGGCGAAGCTGATCAGCAGCGCCAGCGAGAACGGGATCAGCACGTCGCGGCCGAAATACAGCGCCGCGCTCGCCGCCAGGATCACCAGGATGCCGTTGGTCGAGGACAACGCGCCGATCTTGTCGGTCAGCGGGGTCAGGCTGCGGGGGGATCGGCCGGGTTCGGACAGCATCTGGGCACGGGCGGAAGCCTGGGGCGGAGAGGGAACGCGGCAGCCGAACCGGCAGTTCCCGTCGGCATGCCGGCTCGCCTTGTCTTCTCGTCCGAGGCGTTTCGGCCGGTCGTGCCCCCGCTGCTACGCCGAGAGGCCGCTGCCGGTCGCTTTCGGCGGCTGTTGGGCCGGCGCGGCCGGTATTCCCTTTTCCGCCGAGACGATCGTGTTGCGGATCGCCTGCGTGACCATCTGCTGGAGGACCGCCCAATCCTCGGGTAGCCTGCCTGCGGTCAGATTTGTCACCGTCACCTTGACGGCCCTCCCCGCCACCATGGTCTGGCCCGAGACGGTCCGGGTGGCTCCCTTGAGGCCTCGTGGCGCCATTGGGCCCAGACTGTCCTGGCTGATGGTCAGGCCGAAGTAGACGGCAATGTCGTCGGAGCCGAGATAGCGTATGTCGCTGGCCGTCCCCCCTTGGGGTGATTTTGCCAGCGCCTCGCGGAACTGTGGCAGAAGGCGCCGGTTGAGAAGGTCGATCAGCTTCGGGTTCGACAAGAACGTCACATACATCTCCCGGTCCATGACCTGCCGGCCCGACCGAGGCGGCGAGGGATCGACGCTGAAGACCACGCGGCTAATGCTCCAGCTTCCATCGGACGGCTGAGGCTCCTTTTCGCCGCAAGGCCGGAACACCGCCAGAATCTGTGTCCCTTGCGCTTCAGCCATCCTGGATCGGCGGAGCTCGGCTCCGAGCCTGTCGGACTCGTCCGACAGGCAATAGCCCGCAGGCGCGACCGCCTGGAAGGGCGGCATGCCTGACTGCGATGTGGAAGGCAGCGACGCCTGGCCGGTGCAGGCCGAGAGCGCCGTCAGAACGACGGCCAGTCCGAACAATCGCATCATGAAATCCCCCTCCGTACCCGGGAAGCCTAGCGCGACGGCGCCCTGGCGGCGATGGGATTCCGGTTCGTCAGCACGGCAAGAAGTTCGACCAGCGGCCGTCGGCTCCGCAGGTGGTGCACTGGTACTGCTGGCAGGCCCCGCCGCCCGGCGGATAGGACGCGCAGAGCCGCGCGACGTGCCCGGGCGGATAGGACCGCTCCGCCCGCATGCAGGAGCCGGCCGCGAGCCGATAGCTCTGGGCGGGCTGGCTGCTGTTCTGGGTGGTTGTGCGGTCCGTCGGACGGTCAACGGCCTGGGATGCCTGCGGCACGATAGTGGCCAGGGCCAGGACGAGGAATCGGAGGCGCATCTGAATCTCCACAATGCAGATGAAAATAGATGAACGAATGAGGCGACGCTCTGAAGGCCGGCCAATTATGCCGGCCCAATGGATGACTGTCGTGACATGCGGTCGAGTCAACTCGTGAGCGTCAGCCCGACAGCGGCTCCAGCATCTCGACAGCGGACACGACCTTGCTTACACCGTTTCGGGGGATAAGAATGACCTTAGCGCACTCGGATATCGCTTCATTCTGCCTGCCGCCGGCCTGATTGGCTATTTTACTGCATGCTTCACCGGTTAGTTTGAAAATCAGATCGAAATCCTGATCCAAGGGATCCAAATCCGTCCTTTCCGGGGTGTTTCGTCCGCTGAGATGTTCGCCAATGTAGGCGCTCGCTTGCTCCACGGTCGCAAACTTCGCGTCGGAGTCTTTCCTCGCCCTAGCGACCACTCGCGCAAGTCCTTCCAATACAGAGCGTTCAGTTGCCGCCATCTGATGTGCCGCAAGCAACGTTGTGCCCGTTGCCTTTGCCAAGTTAATGGCAAATGATATGTATGATTGACTGATTATGTCGTCTTTGAGATCACCGAATTGGTCTCTTGGAAGAGCTGCGAGTGCTTGTCTGTATAATCTGTTCTCCAGATCTGGGATGCGACCTTCGAATTGTTGTGGATATTCTTTGCAAATAGTATTCATTGAATAGCAATCGTGGTATTCAAAAATTAGTCCTCGCATATCGTTTATCTGGGCAGAGGTGCCGGCTATAGCCCTGGTAAGTTCGTATGAGTCATCCACAGATGCTACTGTTTTTGATCCAGCCGCTGCGATCAATGCCATCGCTATTGAGGCTCTGTATAGTTGAACACTTTTATCTTTAGCCGGAAATATATTATCAGCAGTTTTCCCAACGATGCCGCCGCTGCTTCGAAGTTCTGCGTCCTGAATTTTTTTAAAACTACCGCATCCGGCAACAATTGTGGCGCATATCATGATAAGTATGCTGTTGAGATGGGTCCTCATCTTTTTGATTCCCTAATAAAATATTTCGATTCTTTCATTGCACCTGTTTGAGAGTCAGTGATATTGAATTAAGAAAGGACTAAATTTGTATACGCAAACATTATCCTATAAGTTGAAATAAAACCACAGCTCAATCGCTTTTGTCAATGAGGACGCGAAATGGAAGGCGCTGAGTAGCGATCCACCATTTCGGCGGTCAGGTTTGAAAACGCAGCGCTCTTGAGAGGCCGGGCTGCTGGGCCATTTATCGCAGCGGCTCCAGCCGCCAGGTGCCGCCCTGGCGGGCCAGCTTCGGCTGCAGCCAGGCCAGGGCCTCGCGCAGCGCCTCCTCCACCCCCCAGGGCAGGTTGACCAGGACCAGGCCGGAGCCGTTGAGGCGGGCCGGGAACAGCGTGTCGAACACGGTCAGCTCTGCCGCCCGGGCGTGGGGCAATGGCGGCAGCGCCGCCAGCATGGCGTCGACCGGCGGCCGGTCCTTGATCGGGTACCAGGCGGCGATCACGCCCTCGGGCCAGCGGCGATGCGCGGTGGCGATGCCGCGGGCCAGCCGCGCCAGCTCGTCCGGCTGCTCGAAGGATGGGTCGAGCAGCAGCAGGCCGCGCCGCGGCTGCGGCGGCAGCAGGCCGCGCAGCGCCTCCCAGGAATCGCGGTGATGGATCGCGACCTGGCCGTCGCCGGCGAATTCGGCGCGCAGCTTCGCATTGTCCTCCGGGTGCAGCTCGACCAGGGTCAGCCGGTCCTCCGGCCGCATCAGCGCCCGGATCAGCCGCGGCGACCCCGGATAGATCTCGAGCCGGCCGGACGGGTTGAAGCCGCGCACCAGCTCGAGATAGCGCGCCACCGCGGCCGGGGCCGGGGGCTCGGCCCCGGTCTCGCGCTCGATCCGGGCGATGCCGTCGACATATTCGCCGGTCTTGGCGGCCTCGGCGGCCAGGGCGTAGCGGCCGATCCCGGCGTGCAGGTCGAGGGCGGAGAACGGCTTGTCCTTGCCGCGCAGCGCCTCGACCAGCGCCACCAGCACCACATGCTTGAGGACGTCGGCCTGGTTGCCGGCGTGGAAGGCGTGGCGGTAGTTCATGCCGCCCGCAGCACCGCCACCCAGCCGGGCAGCGGCGTCCCGTTCTCGGTGCGGGCCCAGGCGGCCTCGACCTCGGTCACGGCGAAGCCGGTGGCCGCGGCGACCGCCGCCAGATAGCCGGGCGAATGCAGGTAGCGGTGGCGGCCGCCCAGGCGCCAGCCCTCACCGTCATGCGACTCCGCGGTCAGGGCGAACCACCCGCCCGGCCGCAGCACCGGCCGCACGGCGGCGAAGAGCGGCGCGAGGTCGCCGATATAGACCGCGACATCCGCGGCCAGGATCAGGTCGTAGCGTTCCGGCCAGCCCGCCAGGGCGGCCACGATCTCGCCCGGCTCCAGCCGGTCGTACAGCTTCCGCGCCATCGCCTGCAGGATCATGCCGAGCGACAGGTCGATCCCGTCCAGCCGGCGGCGTCGGTCGGCGAAGGCGGCGCCGGCCAGCCCGGTGCCGCAGCCGAGATCGAGGATGTCGAGGTGGCCGTCCACCGACAGGGTGGCGGGAGCCACCCGGTCGACGGCGCGGCGCAGCAGCGCCGGCCCGCGATAGTGCAGGGCGTCGACCAGCGACGCCTCGAAGCGCGGCGCGTACTGGTCGAACAGGGTGCGGACATGCGCCTCGGGCAGCTGCGCCGGCGCCGGGGCGGCGCCGATCAGCGCCAGCCGCACCGCGGCGCCCATCCGGTCCTCCGGATCCAGCTCCAGTGTGGCGCGATAGGCCGCGGCAGCGTCGCCGCCAGCCGCCTCCAGCGCCTGGCCCAGGGCATAGTGGATCTCGACGTCGCCGGGGGCGATCTCGATGGCGGCGCGGATGGCGTCGGCGGCCTCGGCCGGCTGGCCGTCGGCGAGCAGGGCAAGGCCGATCTCCAGGCGCCGGCGCGCCCGTGGATCCGGAGTGGGGAGGGGCAGGGTCATGGCGAAGCGTCCGAAGCGCCACGGCCGTGCCGCAGTCGCGCGCGGGCTTATAGCCGAAGCGCTGCCCCAGCGTCGAGAGGGAGGCGGAGAGCCTCAGGCGCCGGTGGGGTAGACGAAGCCATCCGCCTCGTAGACGCCGCCATAGGCGCCGGTGTCGGGGTTCCAGAACCGCACCGCGGTCCAGTCGTTGCCGCTGGAGACGTCGATCACCGACTGCTCGCGGTAGATCCGGCGCCGGGTCGCGCCGTCATTGCCCCAGTTGGTGTGCGACACGGTGATCTCGCGCGAATTGCGCACCGACACGACCACCGAGATGTGGCCGGCGCTCAGCCGGTCCGACCGGCCCAGCACCAGCACGGCGCCGGAGCGCGGCGCGCCGCCCTTGCCGTAGACGCCGTCGGCCTGGTCCCACCAGGTCCAGGCGTCGCCCTTGATCTGGATGCCGGAGACGGCGCGGGCGTAGGGGACGCATTCCTCCGGCGCATTGGCGGTGACGTAGCGGGCGACGCCGCTGCCGGTCGGGTTGCGGACGATCTCGCGCCCGCCACCGCAGGCGGCCAGGGCCAGCGCGATCGACAGCACACAGGCACGGCGCAGCATCGTTCTCAACCGATGACTCAGAAATCCACCCCAATGCGTTGGAATGTAGATTTTTTTAGGATTCTGGTCAAGATCGAGACGAGACGGCGGAACCGGCGGTCGACGGTTCCAGGCCGACGGGCCGGTGAGGAGCGCTCAGTGCGCCGCGGCGGGCAGGTCGGTGCCGCCGAAGGCGGCGGCGTCCGAGGCCGGGATCGGGTCGCGGACGATGATGACGTAGCCGACCGCGGCCACCAGCGCGACCGCGGCGCCGACCAGCAGGGCGAAGGTGAAGGACCCGGTGCCTTGCAGGATGAAGCCGGTCACCATCGGTGCCAGCGCGCCGCCGACATAGCCGCCGAAATTCTGCATGGCGCCGAGCGAGGCAGTGGTGTTGGCGGGCGCCGCCACCGGCGCCATCGCCCAGGCCGAGGTCGAGGCGATGTAGAGCAGGAACAGCGAGATCGAGATGGCGCCGACCGCGATGGTGATGCTCGGGGTCAGGGCCGCCAGGGTGGTGAAGCCGGCGGTCGCCACCATGGCCCCGGCCATCGGGTATTTCCGGCTGTTCATCGGCGACAGGCCGCGCGTCACCAGCCAGTCGTTCAGTCGCCCGCCCAGGATGCTGCCGACCACGCCGCACAGGAAGGGGATGGCGGCGACGATGCCGGTGCTGGCGATGCTGAGGTGGCGGTCCTGCTCCAGATAGACCGGCAGCCAGGAGTTGTAGATCCAGGTGACGTAGATCACGCCGAAGAAGCCGAAGATCATGCCCCAGGTGGTGCGGAAGCCGAACAGCCGCTTCCACTCGGTCCAGGTGACGCCGCCGCCCGTGGTGGCTGGGTCGCCCTCGGTCAGGTAGCGCTGCTCCTCCTCGGTCAGCCGGACCTCGGCCGGGTTGCGGTGCAGGGCGTAGAAGGCGATGGCGACGAGCAGGCCGAGGATGCCCATGATCGCGAACATCCAGCGCCAGCCGAAGCTGAGCATCAGGAAGGTCAGGACCGGGGCGGAGATCGCGGTGCCGAGGGTGGAGGAGCAGTTCCAGATGCCGGTCGCGGTGCCGCGCAACCGGACGTTGAACCAGTCGCGGACGATGCGGGCGCTGGTCGGAAATTGCGGCGCCTCGCCCAGCCCCAGCACCATGCGGATGGCGAAGAACTGGGTGAAGTTCCGGACCAGGCCGCCGGTTGCCTGGGCCAGCGACCACAGGCCGAGGCTGAGCGACAGCATCAGCCGCGGCCCCAGCCGGTCGACCAGTGCGCCGGCCGGAAGCTGGGCGAAGGCGTAGGCCCAGAGGAAGGCGGAGAGCAGCAGCCCCATCTCCGACGGCGAGAAGCCGAGATCCTGACTGATCAGCGGGTTGGCCACGGCCAGGGTGGCGCGGTCGATGTAGTTGACCACGCCGCTGAGCACCAGCAGCGCCAGCGCGGTGACCTGGATGGTCCGGATGCGGGCCGATCTCGGGAGAGCCGCCATCGTTTCCTCCGCTTCGTCTTTCCGACTGTTGGGCGGAACCTTGGAACCGGTCCCGGGCAATTGCCAGACAAAACGATCGGACTGCCATCCTGTCGCAGGATCGCCGGCTTGGTGCACTCCCTCGCTTGACATCCCGTCCCGGGGCGCGCTCTGATCGGGGCGTTCCGAGGGGAGCTCCGGTAAGGAGCTGAGACACCACACCATCTGCGACGTGGGAACCCTTCGAACCTGATCCGGGTCGTGCCGGCGTAGGGAATGGAACCACATGCGCGCTCAGCCGTTTTTTCCGCTTTCCGTCTTTGGCACGCCCTCAATCCGTCCGATCGAGGAGGCCGTGGATGCCCAAGGACGTCATCCCCACAACCGTCACCACCGGCCCGCTGCCGGCGTCGCGCAAGGTCCATGTGCCGGGCGAGCGCAACCCCGACCTGCGCGTCGCCATGCGCGAGATCGTGCTGTCGCCCGAATCCGGCGAGCCGCCGCTCCGGGTCTATGACGCCTCCGGCCCCTACACCGACCCGGCGGCGCTGATCGACATCGGCGCCGGGCTGCCGGCACTGCGGGCCGGCTGGATCGCCGCCCGCGGCGATGTCGAGGCCTATGACGGCCGCACCGTGCGGCCGGAGGATGACGGTCGCCGCCCCGGCGAGGCCGCCAACCTGTTCGAGTTCCCGCGCGGCGAGCGGCGGGCGCTGCGGGCCCGCGGCGGCACCGCGGTGACGCAGATGGCCTATGCCCGGGCCGGCATCGTCACGCCGGAGATGGAGTATGTCGCGATCCGCGAGAATCTCGGCCGCGAGCGGGCGCAAGAGCAGGCGGCGCGCGACGGTGAGAGCTTCGGTGCCGAGATTCCGGACTACGTGACGCCGGAATTCGTGCGCGACGAGGTGGCGCGGGGCCGGGCGATCATTCCCTCCAACATCAACCACCCGGAATCCGAGCCGATGGCGATCGGCCGCAACTTCCTGGTCAAGATCAACGCCAATATCGGCAACTCGGCCGTCACCTCCTCGATCGCGGAGGAGGTGGAGAAGATGGTGTGGGCGATCCGCTGGGGCGGCGACACGGTCATGGACCTGTCGACCGGCCGCAACATCCACACCACCCGCGAATGGATCCTGCGCAATTCGCCGGTGCCGATCGGCACGGTGCCGATCTACCAGGCGCTGGAGAAGGTCGGCGGCGTGGCCGAGGACCTGACTTGGGAGATCTTCCGCGACACGCTGATCGAGCAGGCCGAGCAGGGGGTCGACTACTTCACCATCCATGCCGGGGTGCGGCTGCCCTACATCCATCTCACGGCGAAGCGGGTGACCGGCATCGTCAGCCGGGGCGGCTCGATCATGGCGAAATGGTGCCTGGCGCATCACCGCGAGAGCTTCCTCTACACCCATTTCCGCGAGATCTGCGCCATCATGCGGGCCTATGACGTCGCCTTCTCGCTGGGCGACGGGCTGCGGCCGGGATCGATCGCCGACGCCAACGACGCGGCCCAGTTCGCCGAGCTGGAGACGCTGGGCGAGCTGACCAAGATCGCCTGGGAGCACGACGTCCAGGTCATGATCGAAGGCCCCGGCCATGTGCCGATGCACAAGATCAAGGCCAATATGGACAAGCAGCTGGCGGTCTGCGGCGAGGCGCCGTTCTACACGCTCGGGCCCCTCACCACCGACATCGCGCCGGGCTACGACCACATCACCTCCGGCATCGGCGCGGCGATGATCGGCTGGTTCGGCACCGCCATGCTCTGCTACGTCACGCCGAAGGAGCATCTCGGGCTGCCGGACCGCGACGACGTCAAGACCGGCGTCGTCACCTACAAGATCGCGGCCCATGCCGCCGACCTGGCCAAGGGCCATCCGGCGGCGCAGCGACGCGACGACGCCCTGTCCCGCGCCCGCTTCGAGTTCCGCTGGCGCGACCAGTTCCACCTGTCGCTCGACCCCGACACGGCGCTCGCCTACCACGATGAGACGCTGCCGGCGGAAGGCGCCAAGACCGCGCATTTCTGCTCGATGTGCGGCCCGAAATTCTGCTCGATGAAGATCACGCAGGAGATCCGGGCCGCGGCCGAGGCCGGGATGGAGGAGATGTCGGCTCGGTTCCGCGAAGGCGGGGGAGAGATCTACCGCGCGGCCGAGTGACCGCCGGCCGGTCCCGCGGCCGAGATGAAAATCATTCTTGGTGCGCAGGGAGACGACCGGTATAGGACTCGTGGCGGAATTTGACCGCTGGCGGCCCGGGGCGGGCTTCCGTCCCGGGCTGTCGTCGACGGCGTGACGGCGCTCGGCGCGAGGAGATTTCGATGGCAGCCCTTTCCGAACACGCGGCCAAGGCCGGGCTGATGACCCGGTTCCTGGTGCAGCGCCGGTTCCGGCGGGTCGCCTGGCGCGACTGGGTGGCCGACCGGATCGCCAGCCGGGTCGGGCGCGGCCCGGTCTCCGGCACGCCGGAGGCCCAGGGGGCCGCCACGGCCCTGACCGCCGAAGGCTTCGCCATGACGCCCTGGCTGATGACCCCCGACCGGGTCGCGGAGATGCGGCGCCACTTCGCCGGGCACCCGTCGTTCAACCCCTACAAGCCCGAGCACGGCAGCTTCCAGGCGCCGGAGCAGGCGCCGAAGGGCACCCATGTCGCGCATTTCCGGCCGGATGTGGTGGTGAACGCGCCGCATGCCCTGGCGATCGCCAACGACCCGGCGGTGCTGGAGGCGGTGCAGGCCGCCCTCGGCTGCAAGCCGACGATCAGCTACATGGCCGCCTGGTGGTCGATCGCCGGGGACGAGGAGGGGCAGCACGCCGAGCTGTTCCACCGCGACTATGACGACTGGCGCTTCATCAAGCTGTTCGTCTACCTCACCGACGTCGATGCCGGGGCCGGGCCGCACATCTATGTCCGCGGGTCGCACCGCGAGGACCGGCTGATGCCGATCCGGCGCTATTCCGACGCCGAGGTCGAAGGCGCCTTCGGGCGCGAGCGCTTCGTCCGGTTCGAAGGCCCCGCCGGCACCAGCTTCCTGGAGAACACCTTCGGCTTCCATCGCGGCCAGCCGGCGCGGACATCGGCGCGGCTGATCTTCCAGGTGGTCTACTGCCAGGGCCCGATCCTGTATGGCCCGCTGCGCCCGATCGTCGAGGCCGGCCGGGTGGCCCCGGGCCTGACGCTCGACCCGCACGTCAACCGCGTCTACCTGCGGGCCTGACCCGGATGATGATCCCAGGGTCGCCGTGAGCCGCCCCCGGCCATGGCGCTGGCGATGAACCTCGCCCGGGTCAGGGCGGTCGGCGGCCAGGCGGCGCTGTTCCTGCTCGCCTTCGCGCTCGGCAAGGGCTCCGCCTTCTTCGGGCCGCTGCTGCTGTCGCAGGTGATGAGCATCCAGGACTACGGCACGGCCGAGCTGGGGCTCAGCATCGGCGTGATCGGGGCGCAGATCCTCAGCCTCGGCATCCCGGGCGCGATCCCGCAGCTGGTGCTGATCCGCAAGGACGACCGGGTCCTCGACCTGCTGTTCTTCGTCGTCGCCACGATCGGCCTGATCGGCCTGGGCGGCGCCGCCGTCGCCTGGGCCACCTCTGGTCCGCTGCTGCCGGTCTTCGCCGGCGTCGCCATCGCCGGCGCCGGGGCGCAGGTCGCCGCCAGCGTCTACTACCGCGCCATGGGGCGCCGCTTCGGCATCCTGGTGGCCGACAACCTGGCGCTCTACGTCTTCCTGATCGCCGGCGCGCTGGTGTTCGTGGCGCTGTGGCGGGTGCCGCTGGCGCCGGTGGTCCTCGGCTGCGGCGCCGCGGCGCTCGGCTTCACCCTGTTCGCCCTGATCGGCCTGGCGCGCACCATCCGGCCGGGCTTTTTCGCCGCCTATGCCGACGCCCGGCGGATGGGCTTCTTCATGATGGTGAACTCGCTGGTCTATTTCGCCATCGTCAACAGCTCCCGCGTCCTGGTCGGCTTCTTCCTGTCGGTCGAGGCGGTGTCGGTCTATGCGGTCTGCTTTCGCATCTCGGCGGCGATCTTCCTGGTGCACCAGCTGATCGTGACCGCCTTCTTCAAGACGCTGTACGAGGCCTCGGTCGAATGGTTCGACCACTTCTACCTGGTGCTGCTGGCGCTGACCATGACCGGGGCCGCGCTGATCCTCGCCGGCTTCGAGCTGTTCGGCGCCGACCTGCTGCCGGGCTGGCGGGCGCATCTGCCCGAGATGTCGCGGCTGCTGCCCATCGTCTGCATGCAGACGATCTGGTGGGTGTCGCTGGCCCATGTCGAGCTGCGGATCAACCGCGCCCTGATCTCGAAGCAGGCGACGCTATGGCTGCTCGGCTGCGCCGGGGTGATGGTCGCGGTCCTGGCGCTGCTGAAGACGCTGGGTCTCCTGACCCTGTCGACGGCGGCGCTGGTCTTCGCCGCCACCCTGTTCACCGCGCTGCACATCCAGCTGACGCTGCTCAAGCGCAACGGCGTGGCGCTGCCGCGGATGCGGATCGGCCTGTTCGCGCCGCTGGTGTTCCTGATCCCGGCTTGGCTGCTGGCTTAAGGTTCACGCTTGGAGCCGCTGGCCCACAGCCGGCGCAGCTGGTCGACGAAGTCCTGGCTCTCCTGCAGCGTGCCGAAGAACTGGGCGTCGGCCTCGCGCACCCGCGGCATGGCGGCGTTCAGCACCTCGGCCCCCTTGGCGGTGACCCGCAGCTGCCGGGCCCGGCTGTCGGTCGGATGCGGCGCCCGCGCGATGAAGCCGCCGGCCTCCAGCGACCGCACCACCTGGCTGGTCATCATCGCGTCGGTCTTGCAGAAGGCGGCCAGCCGCGCCTGGGTGACGTCGTTCTCCTTGCGGCTCAGCCAGGCCAAGCCGGCGAGCAGCACGAACTGGACATGGGTCAGGCCGAGCGGCTCAAGCGTCGAGCGCTGCAGCCGCTGCCACTGGTTGGCGACCTGCCACAGCAGGAAGCCGGGGCTGTTCTCGGGGCGCAGGGTGCGCGAGAGGGTGTCCCAGTCCAATGCCACGTGCCGCGTTCCGCCATGATTTTGCCTGACCCTAGGCGCGCAGAGGAACGGCATCAAGCCGGATGGTCACGGCGCCGGATGAAACTCGGTGTCGACCAGCCCGAACAGCAAGTGATCCCGCCAATCCCCGTCGATCTTGAGATAGGCGCGGGCCTGGCCCTCATGGGTGAATCCGAGGCGTAGCAGCAGCTTCTGGCTGGCCTCGTTGTGCGGCAGGCAGGCCGCCTCGATTCGGTGCAGGCCGAGCTGGTTGAAGCCGAAGGCCACCGCCGCCGCGGTCGCGTCGGTCATCAGCCCCTGCCGGGCGAAGCGCTCGCCGATCCAGTAGCCGAGCGAGGCCGACTGGGCGACGCCGCGGCGGACGTTGGAGAAGCCGATGCCGCCGACCATCTGCTTGCTGTCGCGCTCGAAGATCAGGAAGCCGTAGCCTTCGTCCTGCCGCCATTCGTAGATCTGGCGCCGCAGCCGGCGCAGATAGGCGGCGCGGCTCAGCGCGTCCTCCGGCCAGGTCGGCTCCCACGGCGTCAGGAAGCTGCGGCTGTCGCCGCGCAGCGCCACCCAGGGGCGCCAGTCGCGCAGCCGCGGCGGCCGCAGATAGGTCCGCCGGCCGTCGATCCGGACCGGCGGAAGGGTGCCGAGCCCGGTTCGGAAAAAGCCGATCACCGCCGCCCCGCTCAACGCCGTCAGCCGATTCGGGCGCGGATCGCGTCGTAGCTCTCGAGCCGGCCGACCGGCCCGAGCGCCGCCAGGGTGGGGGCGGTGCGGAACACGCGCTCGGCGACCCGGCGCACCGCGGCGGCGTCGATCGCGTCGATCCGCGCCACCACCTCCTCCGCCGGCACCGGGCGGCCGAAGATCAGCATCTGCTGGCCCAGCTGCTCGGCCCGCGCCATGGTCGATTCCAGGCTCATCAGCAGCCCGGCCTTGATCTGGGCGCGGGCGCGGGCGACCTCGTCCTCGGCCGCGTCGCCGACCACCCGGCCGATCTCGCCGCACAGCACCGGCAGCAGCTCCTGCACCTCGGTCTCGCCGGTGCCGGCATAGATGCCGAACAGCCCGCCATCCTGGTAGGCGCTGGTGAAGGAGTAGATCGAGTAGACCAGGCCGCGCTTCTCGCGGATCTCCTGGAACAGCCGCGAGGACATGCCGCCGCCGAGCAGAGTCGACAGCACCGAGGCGGCGTAGAAGTCCGGATCGGTGTAGGACAGGCCGGGGAAGCCCAGCACCAGGTGCAACTGCTCGAGGTCGCGCTCCTCGCGGTGCTCGCCGCCCTGATAGGCGGCAGGGGCGGTGCGCGCCTCGGTCTTGGCCGGCAGGCCGGTGAGCAGCCGCTCGGCCTGCTCGGCCAGCCGGTCGTGGTCGATGTTGCCGGAGGCGACCAGCACCATGGTGTCGGCGCCGTAGTTGCGGCCGATATAGCCGGCGATCGCCTCGCGCGGCAGCGATCCGACGATCTCGGCCGTGCCCAGCACCGGCCAGCCGATCGGCTGGTCCGGGAAGGCGGCCTCCTGGAACTGGTCGAAGATGATGTCGTCCGGCGTGTCGATCGCCTGGCCGATCTCCTGCAGCACCACGGCGCGCTCGCGCCCCAGCTCGGCCTCGTCGAACACCGAGTTCTGCAGGATGTCGGCGAGGATATCGAGCGCCAGCGGCGCGTCCTCTTTCAGTATGCGTGCGTAGTAGGCCGTGTTCTCGCGGCTGGTGTAGGCGTTCAGGTGGCCGCCCACCGCCTCGATCTCCTGGGCGATGTCCTGAGCGTTGCGTTGGCGCGTGCCCTTGAACGCCATGTGCTCCAGCAGATGGGCGACGCCGTTGACCTCAGCGGTCTCGTGCCGGGTGCCGGCGCCGATCCACAGCCCGACGCAGGCGCTTTCGACGGTGGAGATCGGGTCGGTGACGACGCGCAGCCCGTTCGACAGGGTGCTCTCACGGGTCGGCATCAGGCCGGACCTCCGTTGGTGCGGGCCTGCCGGACGAAGGCTTCGACCGCGCCGATCTCGTTCGGCAGCACGGTCAGCCGCTCCTCACGCTCGAACAGGTCGGCCAGATGCGGCGGCAGCGGCGGGCGCCAGCCGGTGGCGCGCTCGACCGCGTCCGGGAACTTGGCGGGATGGGCGGTGGCGGCCACCACCATCGGGATGCCGGGGCCGGCCGGATGGGCGCGGGCCGCGGCCAGGCCGCAGGCGGTGTGCGGGTCGAGGGTCTGGCCGGTGGCGGCGCGGGTCTCGGCGATCACCTTCAGCGTGCCCTCGTCGTCCAGGCGGTGGCTGGCGAAGAGCTCGGTCGCGGCCTGGTGCATCGCCGGGGTCACGCTGAACCGGCCGGTGCCGCGGAACTCCGCCATCAGCGCGCTCAGCCGGTCGGCGTCGCGGTCGCACAGCTCGAACAGCAGCCGCTCGAAGTTGGACGAGATCTGGATGTCCATCGACGGGCTCAGCGTCGGCACCACCCCGTCCATCTTCATCTCGCCCGATTTGAAGAAGCGGTCGAGGATGTCGTTGCGGTTCGACCCGACCACCAGCTTCGCGATCGGCAGGCCCATCTTCCGGGCCGCATAGGCGGCGAAGACATTGCCGAAATTGCCGGTCGGCACGGCGAAGGCCACCGGCCGGTCGGGCGCGCCCAGCGCCAGGGCGGCCGCAGCGTAGTAGACGATCTGGGCCATGATCCGGGCCCAGTTGATCGAGTTCACCGCCGACAGCCGCACCTCGTCGCGGAACGGGGCGTCGGCGAACATCGCCTTCACCATGTCCTGGCAGTCGTCGAAGCTGCCCTTCAGCGCGACGTTGCGGACGTTGGACGAGTGCACCGTCGTCATCTGCCGGCGCTGCACCTCGGAGGTGCGGCCCTCGGGGTGCAGGATGACGATGTCGATGGCGGCGCGGTCGCGGCAGGCCTCGATCGCGGCGGAGCCGGTGTCGCCCGAGGTGGCGCCGACGATCGTCACCCGCTCGCCGCGCCTGGTCAGCACATGGTCGAACAGGCGGCCCAGCAGCTGCAGGGCGTAGTCCTTGAAGGCGATGGTCGGGCCGTGGAACAGCTCCATCAGCCACAGATCGTGGTCGAGCTGGACCAGCGGCGCCACCGCCGGATGACCGAAGCCGGCATAGGTCTCGGCCGTCAGCGCCGCCAGCTCCGGCCGGGTCAGCGAGCCTTCGACGAAGGGCAGCATCACCTCGGTCGCCAGCTCGGCATAGGGCAGGCCGCGCAGGCGCCGCCATTCCTCGGCCGAGCGGGTCGGCCAACTCTCGGGCAGGTACAGACCGCCGTCGCGGGCCAGGCCGGCCAGAAGCACGTCATCGAAACCGAGGGCAGGGGCGTGACCCCGGGTGCTGATATAGCGCACCGCAACATTCTCCAGGACAGAAGCGCCGTACCCTAGGGCGAAGGCGGAATCGGCGCAAGCCGGCCGGCTGCGGCCCTGTCCGGCGCGGCCGCATCGCAGACCGGCGCCGTTGGCACGGCAGTTGCTGGGCTTGCCCGGACGGAAGGGGATGGACGGGGAAATCGGGGATGGCGGGGCGGATCTGCCGTCGGGGACGGGCAGGGATTGCCTGAGATTTGGGCATCGATTCCCGATCCGGCTCGACCCGGAGCAAAAGTCGGGCAATCATCCGGATCGGGGAGGTATCCAGTCACGCCGACCGGCGTTCCAGACCGTGGCCGCGACCGGCCGCGCCTTCGAACCTTTTGGACCCAGCCGGGCCGGCATCGGCCGCCCGGCGTCCTGCAACCAAGAACAGCGAGGCAGCGATGGCGGATGTGAGACAGCGAGGCAGACACCGATCTTCAGGCTTGGGATCTTTGGCCCTGGCGGCCCCCGGGCCGCTGCGTTGGGCCGCGGCCGGGCTTCTGATCGGGGCGGCGGTCCTGGTGGCTTCGGCCTCGGCGCGGGCGGAAAACGTGTTCCGCTTCGCCTTCCAGGGCAACCTGAACACGCTCGACTCCTACCAGTTCAACGAGACCTTCACGACCGCGACGATGAGCAACGTCTATGAGGGGCTTACCCAGCGCGACCAGGAGATGAAGATCGTCCCGGCGCTGGCCACCGGCTGGGAGGTGACCGATGACGGGCTGAAATGGCGCATCCGCCTGCGCGAGGGCGTGAAGTTCGCCAATGGCGACCCGTTCACCGCCGACGACGTGCTGTATTCGCTCGACCGGCTGCGGTCCCCGGGCTCGGACATCAAGGGCCGCGTGCCCTCCGACATGAAGGCGGTGAAGGTCGACGACCACACGGTCGACTTCGTCCTGACCAAGCCCAACCCGCTGCTGAACGCGACCTGGGATTCCTGGCCGATCTTCGACAAGCAGTGGTCGGAGGCGAACAACGCCGCGGCGCCGTCCTCCACGGCCGACAAGAACCCCGGCTACGCCGTGCTGCACGCCAACGGCACCGGTCCCTTCATGGTCGAAAGCCATGAGATCGGGGTGAAGACGGTGTTCGTGCGCAACCCGAACTGGTGGGGCAAGCCCCAGGGCAATGTCGACCGGGTCGAGTTCACGCCGATCGCGTCCTCCGCCACCCGCGTCGCCGCCCTGCTGTCCGGCCAGGTCGACTGGGTCGATCCGGTGCCGGTGCAGGACCAGGACCGCGTCACCAACAACGCCGACACCGCGCTGCTGGCCGCGCCGGAGCTGCGCACCATCTTCCTCGGCCTGGACCAGGACCGCGACGAGCTGCTGTATTCCAGCGTCAAGGGCAAGAACCCGTTCAAGGACCAGAAGGTGCGGCTGGCCTTCTACCAGGCGATCAACGAGGACGCGATCGGCCAGCGCATCATGCGCGGCCAGGCGACGCCGACGGCGCTGATGATCTCGCCCGCTTTGTTCGCCCGCGCCGGCGAGTTCAAGCGCCATCCCTATGATCCGGAGGCGTCGAAGAAGCTGCTGGCCGAGGCCGGCTATCCGGACGGCTTCGAGGTCACGCTCGACTGCCCGAACGACCGCTACGTCAATGACGAGGCGATCTGCCAGGCGGTGGTGTCGATGCTGGCCCGGGTCGGGGTCAAGGTGACGCTGAACGCCCAGCCCCGTGCCAAGCACTTCACCCAGATCGGCGAGGCCGGCGGCCACAGCACCAGCTTCTACCTGCTGGGCTGGACCCCGGACGGCTATGATTCGCTCAGCGTCTTCAACAACCTGGTGCGCTGCCGGGCGCCGGGCGTCGCCGTCTCGAACAATGGCGGCTACTGCAACCCGAAGGTCGACGCCCTGGTCGACGCCTTCTCGGTCGAGGGCGACAAGGCCAAGCGCGACGAGCTGATCTTCCAGGCCTACGACATCCTGCTGAACCAGGATGTCGGCTACCTGCCGCTGCACCAGCAGGCGCTGTCCTGGGGCGTGTCGAAGAAGTTCACCGTGGTCCAGCGGCCGGACAACTGGCTGATCTTCGACTGGATCAAGACGAACTAGAGGTCCGAACCCGCCGGGCGGCGGCCTCGAGCCGCCGCCCCCTTACCTTCATCGGCAGCGGGGTGTGATGCTGGCCTTCATCCTGACGCGCATGGCGCAGGCGATCCTGGTGATGCTGGTGGTGGCGCTGCTGGCCTTCACCATGTTCCGCTTCGTCGGAGACCCGATCAACCAGATGGTCGGGCAGGAGACCACCGAGGCGGAGCGCGAGGCGCTGCGCGACAGCCTGGGGCTGAACGACCCGGTGGTGGTGCAGTTCATCCGCTATGCCGGCAACGTGGTGCGGTTCGACTTCGGCAACTCCTACCAGTTCAAGCAGCCGGTCTCGGGCCTGATCGGCGACCGCGCGCCGGCGACGCTGGAGCTGTCGCTGACCTCCGCCCTGCTGGCGCTGCTGATCGGCGTGCCGATGGGGGTGTTCACCGGCCTCTATCCCCGGCGCTGGATCTCGCGCCTGTTCCTCGGCGGCTCGCTGGTCGGGGTGTCGCTGCCGACCTTCCTGATCGGCATCCTGCTGATCTTCATCTTCTCGGTCGAGCTCGGCTGGCTGCCCTCCTTCGGCCGTGGCGACGTGGTGCGGCTGGGCTGGTGGAGCACCGGATTCCTCACCCTGTCCGGCCTGCGCTCGCTGATCCTGCCGGCGATCACGCTCGGCCTGTTCCAGATGACGCTGATCATGCGCCTGGTGCGCGGCGAGATGCTGGAGGTGATGCGCACCGACTTCATCCGCTTCGCCCGGGCCCGCGGCCTGCCCGACCGGGCGATCCATTTCGGCCATGCGCTGAAGAACACGCTGATCCCGGTCATCACCATCACCGGGCTGCAGCTCGGCTCGATCATCGCCTTCGCCATCATCACCGAGCAGGTGTTCCAGTGGCCGGGCATGGGCCTGCTGTTCATCCAGGCGGTGGCCAATGTCGACATCCCGATCATGGCCGCCTACCTGCTGCTCAGCGCCTTCATCTTCGTCACCATCAACCTGGTGGTCGACATCCTGTACGCCGCGGTCGACCCGCGCATCCGCGTCGGGACCTGAGCCGATGCGACGATTGCTCGACAGCGACCTCGCCTGGCGCTTCCGCCACTCGCCGATCGCCATCATCGCCCTCGTGGTCACGCTGCTGATGGCCGCGGGGGCGGTGCTGGCGCCGCTGATCGCGCCGCAGGACCCGTTCGACGCGGCCAGCCTCGACCTGATGAACTCGCTGATCCCGCCGGCCTTCGAGGCGCTGGGCGACCCGCAATTCCCGCTCGGCACCGACGACCAGGGCCGCGACCTGTTCTCGGCCATCCTCTACGGCACCCGGATCTCGCTGCTGGTCGGCGTCGCCGGGGTGGCGCTGGCCATGCTGATCGGCGTCACCCTCGGCTTGGTCGCCGGCTATCGCGGCGGCTGGGTCGGCGCCGTGATCATGCGCGTCGCCGATGTGCAGCTGACCTTCCCGGCGATCCTGATCGCGCTGCTGATCAACGGCATCGCCCTGGCGCTGGTCGGCAAGGGCGGCGGCACCGACCTGCAGATCGGGGTGATCGTCGTCGCCATCGGCCTGTCCTACTGGGTGCAGTACGCCCGCACCGTGCGCGGCTCCACCCTGGTCGAATCGCGCAAGGAATACGTCCAGGCCGCCCGGCTGATCGGCCTGTCGGACTGGACCATCATGTTCCGCCACGTGCTGCCGAACGTGATGGGGCCGGTGCTGGTGATCGCCACCATCAACCTGGCGCTGGCGATCATCACCGAGGCGACGCTGTCCTTCCTCGGCGTCGGCGTGCCGTCGACCTCGCCGTCGCTGGGCACGCTGATCAACATCGGCAACCGCTTCCTGTTCTCCGGCGAGTGGTGGATCACGATCTTCCCCGGCGCGGCGCTGGCGGTGCTGGCGCTGTCGGTCAACCTGCTGGGCGACTGGCTGCGCGACGCCCTCAACCCGAAGCTGCGGTGAGGGCCATGGCCGAGACGACGCTCAGCGTCCGCGACCTCAAGGTCCAGTTCCGCAGCCGCCGCGGCCTGCTGACCGCGATCGACGGCGTGTCCTTCGACATCGCCCCCGGCGAGGTGCTGGGCGTGGTCGGCGAATCCGGCGCCGGCAAGTCGATCACCGGCACCGCCGTGATCGGGCTGATCGACCCGCCCGGCCGCATCGCCGGCGGCGAGATCCGGCTCAAGGGCGAGCGCATCGACAACCTGCGGCCCGAGGCGATGCGGCGGATCCGCGGCCGGCGCATCGGCATGATCTTCCAGGACCCGCTGACCAGCCTGAACCCGCTCTACACCGTCGGCCGGCAGCTGACCGAGACCATCGCCACCCACCTGCCGCTCGGCCGCGACGGCGCCCGCCGCCGCGCCATCGCCCTGCTGGAGGAGGTCGGCATCCCGGCGGCGGCGGCGCGGATCGACGCCTATCCGCATGAATTCTCCGGCGGCATGCGCCAGCGCGTGGTCATCGCCCTGGCCCTGGCGGCGGAGCCGGAGCTGGTGATCGCCGACGAGCCGACCACGGCGCTCGACGTCTCGGTCCAGGCCCAGGTGATCGCGGTCTTGAAGCGGCTGTGCCGCGAGCGCGGCACGGCGGTGATGCTGATCACCCACGACATGGGCGTGATCGCCGAGACCGCCGACCGGGTGGCGGTGATGTATGCCGGCCGGATCGCCGAGATCGGGCCGGTGCGGACCGTGATCAAGCAGCCGCACCACCCCTACACCATGGGGCTGATGGGCTCGATCCCGACCGTCACGGGCGACGACGAGCGGCTGCAGCAGATCCCGGGCGCGATGCCGCGGCTGGATGCGATCCCGGCCGGCTGCGCCTTCAACCCGCGCTGCACCGCCGCCTTCGACCGCTGCCGGCGCGACCGGCCGGACCTGATCGCGGCTGGGCCGGGGGCGGCGGCCTGCTGGCTGGTGGAAGGGGGTCGCGCATGACGACGAAGGTCCTGGTCGAAGTGGTGGGCTTGAGCCGCCGCTTCGACCTGTCCCAGCCCTGGCTGGCGCGGCTGCTGGGCGGGGCGCCGCGGCTGACCCTGAAGGCGGTGCAGGATGTCAACTTCACCATCATCCGGGGCGAGACGCTGGCGCTGGTCGGCGAATCCGGCTCCGGCAAATCGACCATCGCCCGGCTGGCGGTGGGGCTGCTGCAGCCGAGCGACGGGGCGGTGCTGATCGACGGCATCGATCTGTCGGACCCGGCGAAGAAGGTGCAGCTGGCCAAGCTGCGCCGGCGGATCCAGATGATCTTCCAGGACCCCTATGCCAGCCTGAACCCGCGCTGGCGGGTCGACCGCATCGTGGCCGAGCCGATCCGCGCCTTCGGCCTGTCCTCGTCCCCGGCCGAGACGGCGGAGAAGGTGGCGGAGCTGCTGCGCCGGGTCGGGCTCGACCCGCGCGACGGGCGCAAGTTCCCGCATGAGTTCAGCGGCGGCCAGCGCCAGCGCATCTGCATCGCCCGGGCGCTGGCGTCGGAGCCGGAGTTCATCGTCTGCGACGAGCCGACCTCGGCGCTGGACGTCTCGGTCCAGGCCCAGATCCTGAACCTGATGAAGGATCTGCAGGACCAGTTCGGCCTGACCTACCTGTTCATCAGCCACAACCTGGCCGTGGTCCGGCACATGGCCAGCCGGATCGGCGTCGTCTATCTCGGCCGGATGGTCGAGCTGGCGCCGGCCCGGTCGCTGTTCCGGGCGCCGCGCCATCCCTACACGCGGATGCTGCTGGACGCCCTGCCGGACCTGGAGATGACCGGCCGGCCGCGGCGCATGGTGGAGGGCGAGATCCCGAGCCCGATCGCCCCGCCGCCGGGCTGCGCCTTCCATCCGCGCTGCCCGCTGGCCAACGACCGCTGCCGGCAGGAGGTGCCGCAGCCGCTCGCGGCGGGCGACGCCCTGGTCGCCTGCCATGCGGTCGAGGAGCGGCGGGACCGGGCGGCCGCCTAGGGCGGAAGGCTTGCAGCCCGGGCGCTGTCACACAGAGGCACGTATCTCTTCACACTCCCCCTCCCCTTGCGGGAGGGGGGCAGGGGGAGGGGTTTGGCGCAGCCAGAGCCGGCGATGGTTGCCCGGGGTTTAGCCGGCTTTGGGAACGGGCCATAGGCGCGCGGACCCGCTAAGGGGAGGGGGAGTGTGGAAGGCTGCGTTCGTTGGTGCTGAAAGTGGGCGGACGGGTGAGGCGCGACGCGCGGCGGACTCACCCCGTGTCCGGCGGCTTGGGCTTGCGGCCGTCGACGCCGGCCGGGCGTGGCCCGGGCGCATCCTCGGGCGGATCGTCCTCGCCGTCCTGCGGCGGTATGAAGCCGTAATGCTCCATGGCCTCGTCCGCCATCTCGAGCCAGCGCTCCACCTGCGGCGGGAAGCCCCAGCGCCGGCACAACGCCGCCACTGCGACCGGCGCCCGGCTGGCCTCGATCAGCTCGGCCACCTCCGGCCGTTCCAGCCGCTCGCCCACCTCGGTGGTGCGGCGTTCGACCTCCTCAGCGTCCTCGGACACCTCGTAGGCCGCCGCCATCATCGCCAGCTTCACCCGCAGCTTGTGCCAGTCCTCTTGGGCCGCCTCCCGCTTCGCCGCAGCCTTGCGCTGCTCGTCGCGCTGCCCGGCGAACTTCTCCTCCAAGAGCAGGGTCAGCCGCAGCGACTTGGTGATGACGGCGATCCGCTGGCCATAGTCGACACCGGGCTGCGGCGCCTCGACCGCCTCGGTGCGGGTCGCCTCGATGATCTCCATATGGACGTCCGCTACCCGGGCGAGCATGCGCAGATGCCGCGCCGTCCGCTCCTCCTGGGGAGTGGCCGGGGCCTCCGAAACCGAATCGGTCTGCGCCTTGTCCATAGAACGTAGCATGAACAAGATCGCAGATTAATACAACCAAACAATGTGTTTACTAACTCCGCCCTGATGCCGGCTCGGGCGGCGGGCTGGAACGCCACCCTCTTGACTCCGATCCTCCCTTCGTTAATAACTGACTGGTCAGTCATTAACGAAGGCGAGCGGACCGGCATGGCCCAGGCGGTGCGGAAACGGCGAAAAGAGGCACGGCCGGCGGAGCTGCTGGAGGCGGCCTTCGCCCTGTTCGTGGAGCGGGGCTTCGCCGCGACGCGGATCGACGACATCGCCGCCCGCGCCGGGGTCAGCAAGGGCACGGTCTATCTCTACTTCCCCAGCAAGCAGGCGGTGTTCGAGGCGCTGGTGCGCCAGTCGGTGCTGCCCAATGTCGAGCGGCTGATCGGCGAGACGGCGCAGCCGGGCACCCCGGTGCTGGAGATCCTGCCGCAGCTGCTGCGCGCCATCCTGGGCACCGTGGCCGGGTCCACGTTGCTGCAGTTCCCGCGCCTGATCATCGCCGAATCGCCGCAATTCCCGGAGCTGGCGCAGTTCTGGCGCGAGACCGTGATCGACCGGATGCTCGACACCGTCTCCGGCCTGATCGCGCGCGGCATCGCCGCCGGCGAGATCCGGCCGGTCGATCCGGCGGACGCCGCCCGGCTGATGATCGCGCCGCTGCTGATGGCGGTGATCTGGGGCACCACCTTCGTCCGCCAGGACGAGAACTTCGACCTCGGCACCTTCATCGACCGGCATCTCGATATCTATCTGCGCGGCCTGGCGGTGGAGAAACGGCCATGAATTCGCGCATCCGCATCGCCGTCGTCCTCCTGCTTGCGGCCGGGGTGGCCGCCGGCTGGTGGTTCGACCTGCCCGGCCGGCTGGGCTGGCGCGCGGCGGGGAACGGCGCGCTGACGCTCTACGGCAATGTCGACATCCGCCAGGCCGAGCTCGGCTTCCGCGTCTCCGGCCGGCTGGTCGAGATGAAGCTGGAGGAGGGCGAGGCGGTGACCGCCGGCACGGTGCTGGCGCGGCTCGACGACCGGCCGTTCCAGGACAGCATCGCCTCGGCCCGCGCCGATGTCGCGGCGCGCCAGGCCGATCTCGACAAGCTGGTGGCCGGGCCGCGCGCGGCGGAGATCGCCCAGGGCCGGGCCACGGTGGCCGAGCGCGAGGCCGATCTGGAGAACGCCAGGCTGGCCTTCGACCGCACCCAGGAGCTGCGCCAGAAGGGCAACGCGCCGCAATCGACGCTCGACCAGACCCAGGCCGCCCGCGACATGGCCCAGGCCCGGCTGGACTCGGACCGGCAGGCGCTGGAACTGCTGCTGGAGGGCAGCCGGGCCGAGGACATCGCCGCCGGCCGGGCCAACCTTGCCGCCGCCCAGGCCGACCTAGCCACCGCCGAGACCTCGCTGGCCGATGCGACGCTGACGGCCCCGGCCGACGGCATCATCCTGTCGCGGGTGGCCGAGCCGGGGGCGATCATGGCGCCAAGCAGCGTCGCCTATGTGCTGTCGCTGACCAGGCCGGTCTGGATCCGCGCCTATGTGGCTGAGCCGGATCTCGGCCGGGTCCATCCGGGGCTGATGGTCGAGGTGGTGACCGACACCAGGCCGGACCAGCCCTATCGTGCGCGCGTCGGCTTCGTCTCGCCGGTCGCCGAGTTCACGCCGAAGACGGTGCAGACGCCGGAGCTGCGCACCGACCTGGTCTACCGCCTGCGCATCATCGTCGACGCGCCCGACCCGGCGCTGCGCCAGGGCATGCCGGTGACCGTGCGCGTGCCGAGGGGTGGTTGAGATGACTGCTGCTCCGGACATGGCGGTCGAGCCGGGCGGAGGGGCCGGAGCCGCCCCCTCACCTGAAATCGCTGGCGCGATTTCGACCTCTCCCCAAGGAGAGGTGAAGGAAGCGCTGCTCCGAAATTCCCTCTCCTCGGGGAGAGGGAGGGGCCCGGCGGCGAAGCCGACGGGAGGGTGAGGGGGATCGGACCATGCCGTCGAACAACCCCATCCCTGTCCCGGCGCCTACGGACCTGGTCCGGATCGACGGGGTGACCAAGCGCTTCGGGCCCGGCAAGCCGGCGCTCGACGCCGTCACCGCGGCGATCGGCGGCGGCCGGATCACCGGGCTGGTCGGGCCGGACGGGGCGGGCAAGACCACGCTGATCCGGCTGATGACCGCGCTGATGTGGCCGGAGAAGGGAACGCTGACCGTGCTCGGCCATGACAGCCGGGCCGAGCCGGCACCGATCCAGGCCGCGATCGGCTACATGCCGCAGCGCTTCGGCCTGTACGAGGACCTGACGGTGCAGGAGAACCTCGACCTCTACGCCGATCTCCGCGCCTTGCCGAGGGCCGAGCGGCCGGCGGTGTATGACGAGATCCTGACCTTCACCGATCTGAAGCGCTTCACCGGCCGCCTCGCCGGCAAGCTGTCCGGCGGCATGAAGCAGAAGCTCGGCCTCGGCTGCGCCCTGCTGCGCAAGCCGCGCCTGCTGCTGCTGGACGAGCCGGGCGTCGGCGTCGACCCGATCTCGCGGCGCGAGCTGTGGGGCATGGTGCGCGACCTGACCCGCGAGGGCATCGGCGTGGTCTGGTCGACCGCCTATCTCGACGAGGCCGAGAAATGCGACCGGGTGCTGCTGCTGAATGAAGGCAAGCTGCTGTATGAGGGCGAGCCGGACGGGCTGACCGGGAGGGTCGAGGGCCGGGTGTTCCGGCTGACCGGGGTCGAGGGCCGCCGCCGGCAGGTGCTGGCGGTCGTGCTGGACCAGCCGGGCGTGATCGACGGCGTGATCCAGGGCACCGCGATCCGGCTGGTGGCGAAGGATGCCGGACAGCCCCCGGCGCCGCCGGAGGAGGCCGGCCCGGCCGCGAAGATCGGCCCGGCGGTGCCGCGCTTCGAGGACGCCTTCGTCGACATCCTCGGCGGCGGTCCCGGCGGCCGGTCGAAGCTGGCCGAGGCGCGCGAGACCCTGCCGCCGCGGGAAGGGCCGGTGATCGAGGCGCGCGGCCTGACCAAGCGCTTCGGCGACTTCACCGCCGCCGCCGACATCACCTTCGACATCCCGCGCGGCGAGATCTTCGGCCTGCTCGGCCCCAACGGCGCCGGCAAGTCGACCACCTTCAAGATGCTCTGCGGTTTGCTGAAGCCGACGGCGGGGGAGGGACGGGTGGCCGGCTTCGACCTGCGCCGCGACAGCGCCGAGGCGCGCAACCGGCTGGGCTACATGGCCCAGAAATTCTCGCTCTACGGCGATCTCAGCGTCGGCCAGAACCTCGACTTCTTCGCCGGGGTCTACGGGCTGGACCGGCGCCGGGCGCGGCGGCAGATCGGGCTGATGACCGAGATCTTCGCGCTCGGCGAGGTGCGGTCGCGCTCGGCCGGCACCCTGCCGCTCGGCTTCAAGCAGCGCCTGGCGCTGGCCTGCGCCGTGATGCACGAGCCCGAGGTGCTGTTCCTGGACGAGCCGACCTCCGGCGTCGACCCGATCAGCCGGCGCGAGTTCTGGACCCACATCAACGGCCTGGTCGAGCGCGGCGTGACCGTACTGGTCACCACCCATTTCATGGAGGAGGCCGAGTATTGCGACCGGATCTCGCTGATCTATCGCGGCCGCTCGATCGCGCTCGGCTCGCCGGACGAGCTGAAGGCGAAGGTGGCTGACGGCGAGCACCCCGACCCGACCATGGAGGACGCCTTCATCGCCCTGGTCGAGGCCTCCGACGCGCGGCAGGAGGCGGCATGACCGAAGCCGTCCACGAGGCTGCGGCCATCTCCCGCGCCGACCGGCTGCGGCGGTTCGGGGCGCTGCTGCGCAAGGAGAGCCGGCAGATCCTGCGCGACCCGTCCAGCCTGCTGATCGCTGTGGTGCTGCCGGTGCTGCTGCTGTTCCTGTTCGGCTACGCCCTGTCGCTCGACGCCGACCACACCCGCGTCGGCGTGGCGGTGGAGAGCCCGGGGCCGGAGGCGCGCGACCTGGCCGCCAGCTTCCAGGCCTCGCGCTATTTCGACGCCCGCATCGGCACCGACCGGCGGCAGTTCGCCGAGGACCTGGTGACCAACCGGGTCAAGGGCATCATCGTCATCCCCGCCACCTTCGCCGCCGAGGCGGCGCGGCCGGGCGGGGCGCCGCAGATCCAGATCCTGGTCGACGGCAGCGACCCCAACACCGCGAACTTCGTCATGGCCTACGCCCAGGGCGTGCTGTCGGGCTGGCGGGCGATGCGGGCGGCGGGGCACGGCGCCGACGGCCTGCCTGCGATCGATGTCGAGCAGCGCGTCTGGTTCAACCAGGAGCTGGTCAGCCGCAACACGCTGGTGCCCGGCGCCATCGCCATCGTCATGACCATGATCGGCACGCTGCTGACCGCGCTGGTGGTGGCGCGGGAGTGGGAGCGCGGCACCATGGAGGCGATGATGGCGACGCCGGTCACCGCGCTGGAGCTGCTGGCCGGCAAGGTGCTGCCCTACTTCCTGCTCGGCCTGGCGTCGCTGACCCTGTGCGTCTTCGTCGCCGTGGTCCTGTTCGGGGTGCCGTTCCGCGGCTCGATCGGGGCCCTCTACCTGGTCTCCGCCGCCTTCCTGTGCCCGGCACTGGGGCTGGGGCTGATCATCTCCTCGGCCACCAAGAACCAGTTCCTGGCGTCGCAGCTGGCTCTGGTCGCGGGGTTCCTGCCGGCCTTCCTGCTGTCCGGCTTCCTGTTCGAGATCAGCTCGATGCCGCTTCCGATCCAGTGGATCACCTACATCCTGCCGGCGCGCTACTACGTGCCGGCGCTGCAGACCGTGTTCCTGGCCGGGGACATCTGGCCGCTGTACCTGCGCAACATGGCCGTGATGCTGGTCGAGGGGGCAATCCTGCTGGCCTTGGCGGCACGGCTGACCCGGAAGAGGCTGGCCTGAGATGTGGCGCCGCCTGAGGGCCCTGGTGGTCAAGGAGCTGCTGGCCGTGCTGCGCGATCCGCGCGGCCGGATGATCCTGATCGTGCCGCCGATCCTGCAACTGTTCGTCTTCGCCTATGCCGCGACCATGGAGGTGAAGAACGTCGACATCGCCCTGCTCGACCGCGACCGCGGCGCCTGGAGCCAGGAGCTGGTGCGGCGGGTCGAGGGCACGCCGACCTTCCGCAGCATCCTGGTGGTCGACACGCCGGAGGCGCTGCGCCAGGCGATCGATCAGCAGGAGGTGCTGGCGGCGGTGCAGATCGGGCCGAGCTTCTCCCGCGACATCGCCGCCGGGCGTCCGGCGGAATTGCAGGTGATCCTGGACGGTCGCCGCTCCAACGCCTCGCAGCTGGCCGGCAACTACATCTCGCAGATCGTCAGCGCCATGGCGCTCGACACGGCCAGCCCCAGCGGCGTGGCGGCGGTGCCGGATGCCGCGGTGCCGCGCTTCTGGTTCAACCCGGCGCTGGACACGCAATGGTTCATGGTGCCGAACCTGATTGCGGTGATCGCCGTGCTGATCGGGCTGATCGTCACCGGCCTGACCATCGCGCGGGAGCGCGAGCTCGGCACCTTCGACCAGCTGCTGGTGTCGCCGCTGCGGGTGCACGAGATCCTGCTGGGCAAGACCATCCCGTCGCTCTTGATCGGCTTCGCCCATTGCAGCTTCTACCTGCTGGCGGCGCTGATCTGGTTCGGCCTGCCGCTGCGCGGGTCGCTGGGCATGTTCTATGCCGGGGTGTTCTTCTACCTGCTGGCCCTGATCGGGATCGGGCTGTTCATCTCCGCCCTGTCGGCGACGCAGCAGCAGGCGATCCTCGGGTCGTTCCTGTTCATGATCCCGGCGACGCTGATGTCCGGCTTCGCCACCCCGATCGACAACATGCCGGAATGGCTGCAGCCGGCGACCTTCGTCAACCCGCTGCGCTACTTCATCATCATCGTCCGCGGCGTGTTCCTGAAGGGGCTGCCGGTCGAGGAGATGCTGCGCAACACCGTGCCGCTGGCGCTGATCGCCCTGGTGACGCTCAGCGCCGCGGCCTGGATGTTCCGTCGCCGGATGGGATGAAGACTCAGGGCAGCGGGACGGTCCGGTTGTAGGGATCCTCGCCGGGCTCCGCGGTGGGGCCGGTCCGGGCCTGGGCCGAGGGCGTCGGGTTGTGCACCGACAGGTTGAAGCTGTCGCCCGGCGTCTCGGGGGAAGAGCAGCCGGCCAGCACCGCGCCGGCCACGACCATCGGCCCGACCATCGGAAGCAACACCCGCACCGGATTCCGCATGATCCGCACTCCTCCTGCGCGCCGCCGTCGCCGTTCGACGGCATGGATTCTCATCCTACGATCCTCCTCGCCGTCCTCCTCCGCAAGCCGCATCCGCGCGCCGCGACGACACTCGCCCCGCGCCCGGATCTCGGTCATGATGGGGGCATTATGGGCAGCGTTCTCGAAACCCTCGTTCAGATGTTCGATGGAACGTCGGTTCTGGTTGCTGCCTATGACGAGTTCGACCGGCTGCGCTACGCCAACCCGGCCTTCCGGGCCGCCTTCTTCATCGACGACGACGAGACCCCACTCTGGTCCGAGATCATGCGCCGGAACCATGGCGCTGGCCGGGGCTCGGTGATCCGGGCCGAGGATTTCGAGGCATGGCTGGTCTCGACCCAGTCCCGCCGCGGCAAGACCGGCTTCCGGGCCTATGAGACCGACCTGGTCGACGGCCGGTGGCTGTGGATGACCGAAAGCGTCCGCGGCGACGGCTGGATGCTGTGCATCGCCAGCGACATCACCGGCATGCGGGCCGAGGACCGGACCGTGCGGCAGGACCGGGACTTCGCCGTCAAGGCGTCCTACACCGACGAGTTGACCGGCGTCGCCAACCGCCGCTTCGTCACCGAGCGGATCGAGGAGATGCTCCGCCGGCCGCCATCCCGGGCCGGACTCCTCGGCTGCGTCGTGCTGCTGGACATCGACCATTTCAAGCCGATCAACGACCGGCACGGCCATCAGGCCGGCGACCTGATCCTGCGCGACTTCGCGCGGCGCATCGCCGGCATGGTCCGGCGGTCCGACTGCTTCGGCCGGATGGGAGGGGACGAGTTCCTGCTGGTCCTGCCGCGCACCTCGATCGGGCAGGCGGTGCTGGTGGTCGAGCGGATGCTGGCCGTGATCCGCACGGCCCGGCCGGTGCCGGACCGCGGGGACATCGCCTATACCTTCTCCGCCGGGCTGGCGGAAGGCCGTCCCGGCGACACGGCCGCCAGCCTCTATGCCCGGGCGGACAAGGCGCTTTATTGCGCCAAGATGAGCGGCCGCAACCGGATCTATCGCGAGGGGCCGGAGCCCGACCGGCCGGCGATCGCGCAGTAGAAGCGGTTGTATCCAAACAATTGACCTGTTTCGGAGCCGGGCGACTGGCTTTAGCTTGGGCAGCCGCCGGGCGGCAGCCTTCCACCGGCCCATTGCAGAGGCCCGGCGATGCGGACCGACAGTTCCTCCACCTTCGACGTACCGGCGCCGCGCGGCGGCTCGGCGCTGCAGCCGGTCGCGGCCGGTCTCCTGGCCGCCATCGTCGGCTTCGCCAGCGCCTTCACCGTGGTGCTGCAGGGCCTGGCGGCGGCCGGCGCCACCCCGGCCCAGGCGGCCTCCGGGCTGCTCGCCGTCTGCATCGGCCAGGGGCTGCTGGCGATCCTCCTGTCCTGGCGCTCGAAGCTGCCGATCAGCATCGCCTGGTCGACCCCCGGCGCGGCGCTGCTGATCGCCACCGGCGTGCCGGCGGGCGGCTTCGCGGCCGCGGTCGGCGCCTTCCTGGTGGCCGCCGCCCTGGTGATGGCCGCCGGGCTGTGGCGCCCCTTCGGCCGGCTGGTCACCGCGATCCCGACGCCGCTGGCCAGCGCCATGCTGGCCGGGGTGCTGCTCGACCTGTGCCTGGCCCCGGCCCGGGCGGTCGGCGCCATGCCGATGCTGGCCCTGCCGGTGCTGCTGGTCTGGGCGCTGACCTGGCGTTTCGCCCGGCTCTACGCCGTGCCCGCCGCGGTGGTGGCGGCGGTGGCGCTGATCGCGCTGACCACCGCGGTGCCGCCGGAGGCCTTCGCCCATCTGTGGCCGGAGCCGGTCTTCGTCGCCCCGGCATTCTCCACCGGCGCGATCATCGGCATCGCGGTGCCGCTGTTCATCGTCACCATGGCGTCGCAGAACGTGCCCGGCCTGGCGGTGCTGAACGCCAACGGCTACCGCCCGCCGGTCGGGCCGCTGTTCGTCGCCACCGGCGCGACCAGCGCCCTGACCGCGCTGTTCGGCGGCCATGCGGTCAATCTGTCGGCGATCACCGCCGCGCTCTGCGCCTCGGCCGAGGCCCATCCCGACCCGGCGCGGCGCTGGCCGGCGGCGGTGGTGGCGGGGGCCGTCTATGTCGGGCTCGGCCTGTTCGCCGGCTTCGCCGCCGCCTTCATCGCCGCCTCGCCGCCGCTCCTGATCCAGGCGGTGGCCGGGCTGGCGCTGCTGGGCAGCCTCGGCGGCGCCCTATCGACCGCGCTGGCGCGGGAGGAGGAGCGGCTGCCGGCGGTCGTCACCTTCGTCACCACCGTCTCCGGCCTGTCCCTGTTCGGCATCGGCGCCGCCTTCTGGGGCCTGGTGGCCGGCGGTGCCGTGCTGGCGCTGGACCGGCTGCGGGGCTGACGGATGATCCTCGTCACGCCGCGCCTGCGGCTCCGGCCCTGGCGCGAGGAGGACCGGGACGCCTTCGCCGCCCTGGCCGCCGACCCCGAGGTGATGCGCGACCTCGGCGGGCCGCTGGACCGGGCGGGCAGCGACGCCAAGCTCGACCGCTATCGCGCCGCCTTCGACCGGCACGGCTTCTGCCGCTGGGCGGTGGAGAGCCCGGCGGGCGAATTCCTCGGCTATGCCGGGATCATGCCGTTGGGACCGGACCATCCGCTCGGCCCGAGCGTCGAGATCGGCTGGCGGCTGGCGCGGCACGCCTGGGGCCGCGGCTATGCCACCGAGGCCGCCGGTGCAGCGTTGGCGGACGGATTCGACCGGCTCGGCCTGGCCGACATCCTGGCCTACACCGCGCCCGACAACCTGCGGTCCCAAGCCGTGATGGCACGGCTGCGCCTGCAGCGGGACCCGTCGCGCGACTTCACCGCGACCTATGACGGCGCCGCCTGGCACGGGCTGGTCTGGGCGGCCCGGCCGGGTTGAGCCGCCGGAGCGCTGACTGGCGGAAATCCCGCCAACTGGCTGGAAGGGGCGGAAAGCGGGCCTTTGCCCTGGGGCAGTGGCGTCCTACCCTCGCACCATCATCGGACATGAGGTTAACGATGTCGGAACCGCTCTCCATCGACGCACTCGTCCAGATCGAGCAAAGGTGCGGTCGGGCAACGCCAGGCCCCTGGAAATCTTATGTCGAAGGCCGGGACCACACGAGCGGCGATAGCTTCATCATGACGGGCGGTGAGGATATCTATCTCGCCGGAGCGTCGGTGGACGACCAGGACTTCATCGCCAGTGCCCGGCAGGACGTGCCAGCTCTCATTCACGAAATCCGCCGTCTACAGAAGCTCATTCAGTCTGCCGACGGTAAGTGATCCCAGTCGTCGTACGGCGTTGCCGCGGGATGGGATTGAGCGTTCTCGAGCGTCTCTTGCGTGCCCGACCAGCGGCTTCCGAGCGCCTCATTGAACGTCGCGTTTGGATCGAAAGCGGCTAGACCCGACCAGAGACATCACGGCCCGCCCCCCCGGGGATCGACCAAGATCAGCGCGCCGGAGCACTGATCACCCCCACGCCGCGTCTCGACCCATTCGGCAGCCCCGTCGCAGCGAAAACGGGGCGTCGACCGCCATCGCGCGCGGGGGCAATATCCCCAGCAGTCGATCCCCTCCGCCGGAAATCCCGAAATGACTCATGCTGCCGATCACGCCATCCGCCTGCGGCGCGACGCCTTCAATCGTGCCCTGGCCGCGGCGGACCTCAAGGCCATCGGCCCTCTTCTGGCCCAGGACGCCATTCTCGTCACGGGCACGGACAGCGCCGTGATCTCCGGCCGCAAGGCCCAGCTCGCGGCGTGGGAGCAGGAATTCGCCGCGTCCTTGCGCACGATCTACATCCGCACCCCAGACACCATCCTGGTCTCGCCGGTCGAGCCCATCGCCCTCGAGCACGGCCGCTGGCAAGGCGTCACCGCCGCCGGCGGACTGGCCCTCGCATCCGGCACCTACACCGCCAAATGGCGCAAGACCGGCTCGGATTGGGTGATCGAGGCCGAAATCTACCTCACGCTCGCCTGATCGACCCGTTCCGGTGTCGGTCCGCCGTCAGGCCTTGCCCCCGGCGCCCGGCGGCATGCCGGCGAATTCCGGCAGGTCGCCGGCGACCCGGTCCCAGGGCTGGCGGCTGGCCACATTGATCGCGGCGTCCGGCCGGATCGCCGAGGGGTCGTCCAGCGACCCGGCATAGAGCGTGGCCGTGCCGGGATCGATCTCGCCGGTGCCGAACAGTTGGCTGCCGCAGACCGGGCAGAAATGGCGCAAGGCCTGCCGCCCGCTGCCCCCGGTGAGGGCGAAGCTGCGGGTCTCGCCGCGCACGGTCAGGGCCGCGCGCGGGACGCCGACATAGGTGGAGTGGCCGGCGCCGCTGGCGCGCTGGCAGGACCGGCAATGGCAGTGTCCGGCATAGACCGGGTCGGCCGCCACCTCGTAGCGCACCGCCCCGCACAGGCATCCGCCTGTCATCATCCCTGGTCTCCCAAGCTCGGCTCCCGCCGCGGCCACGATAGCCCGGCGGAAATCCGGATCGAATTTTTATGCGCTCCGGGTGCCTGATCCGCCCCGATCACACGAGTCCGCAGGCCATCTGCGGAAAGGAGACTTCGTGCTCGACGTTCTGATGCTCGCCCTGGCCGCGGCGTTCTTCGCCGTCGGCCTGGGCTACGTGTTGCTTTGCGACCGGCTGTGAGGAAGCGATGACCTTCGACCTCGTCCTCGGTGGCCTGGTGTCCGTGCTGCTGCTCGGCTACCTCGTCTACGCCCTGGTCCGCCCCGAGAAGTTCTGAGCCAGGAAAGCGGCAGACACATGACTCTCAACGGCTGGATCCAGATCGCGATCTACTGCGCGATCGTCATCCTCCTGGTGCGCCCGCTCGGCGGCTACATGACCCGCGTCTTCGCGGGCGAGCGCACCTTCCTCTCCCCCGTCCTCCGCCCGGTCGAGCGGCTGTTCTATGCCGCCGCCGGCGTGCGCGAGGACCGCGAACAGCACTGGACCGGCTATGCCTTCGGCATGCTGATCTTCAGCCTGGTCAGCGTCGTCGTGCTGTACGCGCTGCAGCGCTTCCAGGACGTGCTGCCGCTGAACCCCGCCGGCATGGCGGCGGTGCCGGAAGGCCTCGCCTTCAACACCGCGGTCAGCTTCGTCAGCAACACCAACTGGCAGTCCTATGGTGGCGAAAGCACCATGAGCTACCTGGTGCAGATGGCCGGGCTGACGGTGCAGAACTTCGCGTCCGCCGCGGTCGGCATCTCGCTCGCCATCGCGCTGGTGCGCGGCTTCGCCCGGCGGTCGTCCCAGACCATCGGCAACTTCTGGATCGACCTGACCCGGACCGTGCTCTACGTGCTGCTGCCGATCTGCGTCGTCGCCACCATCTTCTTCGTCTGGCAGGGCGTGCCGCAGAACTTCAGCGACTATGTCGACGCCACCACGCTGGAAGGCGCGCATCAGACCATCGCCCAGGGGCCGGTGGCCTCGCAGCTGGCGATCAAGATGCTCGGCACCAATGGCGGCGGCTTCTTCAACGCCAATTCGGCCCATCCCTACGAGAACCCGACCGCGCTGGCGAACCTGGTGCAGATGGTGCTGATCTTCGCGATCGGCGCCGCGCTGACCAATGTCTTCGGCCGCATGGTCGGCAATGAGCGCCAGGGCTGGGCGATCCTCAGCGCCATGGGCGTGCTGTTCCTCGCCGGCGTCGTCATCGCCTACTGGCAGGAAGCCGGCGGCGGCCATCTCTTGGCCTCGCTCGGCGTCGACACCACGCTGGGCAACATGGAGGGCAAGGAGGTCCGCTTCGGCGAGGCCTTGTCGGCCCTGTTCGCCGTGATCACCACCGCCGCCTCCTGCGGCGCCATCATCGCCCAGCATGACAGCTTCACCGCGCTCGGCGGCATGATGCCGCTGATCAACATGATGCTGGGCGAGGTCGTCATCGGCGGCGTCGGCGCCGGCCTCTACGGCATGCTGCTGTTCGTCGTCGAGGCGATCTTCGTCGCCGGGCTGATGGTCGGCCGCACGCCGGAATATGTCGGCAAGAAGATCGAGGCCAAGGAGGTCAAGATGACCATGCTGGCCTTGCTGATCCTGCCGGCCTCGATGCTCGGCTTCACCGCTCTGGCGCTGTCGACCGAGGCCGGGCTGGCCGGCATCCTCAACCCGGGGCCGCACGGCTTCACCGAGGTGCTCTATGCCTACACTTCGGGCACGGCAAACAACGGCTCGGCCTTCGGCGGCCTGACCGCGACCTCGCTGTTCTATACGATCACCCTCGGCTTCGCGATGCTGATCGGCCGCTTCCTGATGATCGTGCCGATGCTGGCCGTCGCCGGGTCGCTCGCCGCCAAGCGCAGCCTGCCGCCTTCGGCCGGCACCTTCCCGACCACCGGCCCGCTCTTCGTCGGCCTGTTGATCGGCGTGGTGCTGATCATGGGCGGACTGACCTTCTTCCCGGCCCTGGCGCTGGGCCCGGTGGTGGACCACCTGGCCGCCTCCGCCGGCACTCTGTTCTGATCGGACACTCGGTCATGAAGACTTCCAACACCCCGGCGTCCCTGTTCGACGCCAAGATCCTGGGCCCGGCCGCGATCGACGCGGTGCGCAAGCTCGACCCGCGAATCATGTGGCGCAGCCCCGTGATGTTCGTGGTCGAGACCGTCGCTGCCCTGACCACCGTGCTGCTGCTGCGCGACATCGTCACCGGCGCGCCGAGCATCGGCTTCACGATCCAGATCGTGCTCTGGCTCTGGTTCACCGTGCTGTTCGCCAACTTCGCCGAGGCGGTGGCCGAGGGCCGCGGCAAGGCGCAGGCCGAAAGCCTGCGCAAGACCCGAACTGACACCGTGGCCAAGCGGCTGCGCGACCCGGCCGGGCGTGAGACCGAGCCGGTGCCGGCGCTGTCGCTGCGCCAGGGCGACTTGGTGCTGGTCGAGGCCGGCGACCTGATCCCCTCCGACGGCGAGGTGATCGAGGGCATCGCCTCGGTCGACGAAAGCGCGATCACCGGCGAATCCGCCCCGGTGATCCGCGAATCCGGCGGCGACCGGTCGGCCGTCACCGGCGGCACGAGGGTGCTGTCGGACTGGGTCAAGGTGCGCATCACCGCGGCCCAGGGGTCGACCTTCCTCGACCGCATGATCGCGCTGGTCGAAGGGGCTTCGCGCCAGAAGACGCCGAACGAGATCGCGCTGAACATCCTGCTGGCCGGCCTGTCGATCGTCTTCGTCTTCGCCACGGTCACCATCCCCAGCTTCGCCGCCTATGCCAGCGGGTCGATCTCGGTGGTGGTGCTGGTGGCGCTGTTCGTCACCCTGATCCCGACCACGATCGGCGCGCTGCTGTCGGCCATCGGCATCGCCGGCATGGACCGGCTGGTGCGCTTCAACGTGCTGGCCATGTCCGGCCGTGCGGTCGAGGCGGCGGGCGACGTCGACACGCTGCTGCTCGACAAGACCGGCACCATCACCCTCGGCAACCGCCTGGCCACCGAGTTCGTGCCGCTGCCCGGCGTCACCGACGCCGAGCTGGCGGACGCCGCCCAGCTCTCCTCGCTCAGCGACGAGACGCCGGAAGGCCGCTCGGTCGTGGTGCTGGCGAAGGAGAAGTACGGGCTGCGCGCCCGCGAGGTCGGCCGCATGCAGGCCCATTTCGTGCCCTTCACCGCGCAGACGCGGATGAGCGGCGTGGACATCGAGGGCTCGGTCATCCGCAAGGGCGCGGTCGACGCCGTCATCGGCCATGTCCGCGAGGTCGCCGGCAATCCGCGGCTGGCCATGCCGAAGGAGCTGGACCAGATCACCGAGCGCATCGCCAAGGCCGGCGGCACGCCGCTGGCCGTGGCCAAGGACGGCAAGCCGCTCGGCGTCATCTATCTGAAGGACGTGGTCAAGGGCGGCATCCGCGAGCGCTTCGCCGAGCTGCGGCGGATGGGCATCCGCACGGTCATGATCACCGGCGACAACCCGCTGACCGCCGCGGCGATCGCGGCCGAGGCGGGGGTCGACGACTTCCTGGCCCAGGCGACGCCGGAGGCCAAGCTGGCGCTGATCCGCGAGGAGCAGGGCAAAGGCCGGCTGGTGGCGATGTGCGGCGACGGCACCAACGACGCGCCGGCGCTGGCCCAGGCCGATGTCGGCGTGGCGATGCAGACCGGCACGGTGGCGGCGCGCGAGGCCGGCAACATGGTCGACCTCGACAGCGACCCGACCAAGCTGATCGAGGTGGTGGGCATCGGCAAGCAGCTGCTGATCACCCGCGGTGCCTTGACCACCTTCTCGATCGCCAACGACGTGGCCAAGTACTTCGCCATCATCCCGGCGATGTTCCTGGCCTTCTATCCGCAACTCGGCGTGCTCAACGTCATGGATCTGCACACGCCGCAGAGCGCGATCCTGTCGGCGATCATCTTCAACGCGCTGATCATCATCGCGCTGATCCCGCTGGCGCTGCGCGGTGTCCGCTACCGGGCGCTCAGCGCGGCCAGCCTGCTGCGGCGCAACCTTCTGATCTACGGCCTGGGCGGCATCATCATCCCGTTCGTCGGGATCAAGGCGATCGACCTGATCGTCACCGCCCTCGGCCTGGCGTGAGGCCAACATGCTGAACCAGATCCGACCCGCCATCGTGATGGTCGTCCTGCTGACGATCCTCACCGGCATCGCCTACCCCTTCGCCATGACCGGCATCACCCAGGGGCTGCTGCCCGGCCAGGCCAATGGCAGCCTGATCACCCGAGCCGACGGCACCGTCATCGGCTCGTCGCTGATCGGCCAGGACTTCACCAGCGAGAAGTACTTCCACGGCCGGCTGTCGGCGACCTCGGGCACCGACCCGAACGACCCGAGCAAGTCGATCTCGCTGCCCTACAACGCCGCCAACTCGGCCGGCTCCAACCTCGGCCCGACCAGCCAGGCGCTGTCCGACCGGGTCAAGGGCGACGTCGACGCGCTGGCGGCGCAGGGCATCAAGAACCCGCCGGCCGACATGGTCACCAGCTCGGCCTCGGGCCTCGACCCGGACATCAGCCCGGCCAATGCCGAGCTGCAGATCGCCCGCGTCGCCGCCGCCCGCAACCTGCCGGCGGACCAGGTCCGTCAGGCGGTGCGGGCGGCGACGTCCGGCCGGCTGCTCGGGTTGATCGGCGAGCCGCGGGTCAACGTCCTGCAGCTCAACATGGCGCTGGACGGGCTGAAGACCCCGTAGTCTCCTGTCCCGATGTCATTGACCGATCGGTCCGACGACGATCATCGTCCCTCGCCGGAGGCTCTGCTCGAGGCGGTCGCGAAAACTCGCGGCCGCCTCAAGATCTTCCTCGGGGCGGCGCCCGGCGTCGGCAAGACCTATGAGATGCTGTCCCAGGGCGCCGCGCGCCGGCGCGACGGGCTCGACGTCGTCATCGGCGTGGTCGAGACCCATGGCCGGGCCGAGACCCAGGCCCTGGTCGGCGGCTTCGAGATCATCCCCCGCCGCCGCGCCGAGCATCGCGGCCGGACGCTGGAGGAGATGGACCTCGACGCCATCCTCAAGCGGCGGCCGGCTTTGGTGCTGGTCGACGAGCTGGCCCACACCAACGCCCCCGGCAGCCGCCACGACAAGCGCTACCAGGATGTCGAGGAGATCATCGCCGCCGGCATCGACGTCTGGACCACGCTGAACATCCAGCATGTCGAGAGCCTGAACGACGTCGTCGCCCAGATCACCCGCATCCGGGTGCGCGAGACGGTGCCGGATGCCTGGATCGACGGCGCCGACGAGATCGAGCTGATCGACCTGACGCCGGAGGACCTGCAGAAGCGGCTGGCCGAGGGCAAGGTCTATATCCGCGACCAGGCCCGCCGCGCGGTCGACCATTTCTTCAAGCCCGGCAACCTGGCCGCGCTGCGCGAGCTGGCGCTGCGCCGCACCGCCCAGCGGGTCGACGACCAGATGCTGGGCTATATGCGGGCCCATGCCATCACCGGCCCCTGGGCCGCCGGCGACCGCATCATGGTCTGCGTCAGCGAGGCGCCGAACAGCGGGGCGCTGGTCCGCTACGCCCGGCGCGTGGCCGACCGGCTGGGGGCGCGCTGGATCGCGGTCTACATCGAAGGGTCGCGCCACCACCGGCTGGGCGAGGCCGAGCGCGACCGCATCGCCCGCGCCCTGCTGCTGGCGGCGAAGCTGGGCGGCGAGACCGTCACCATCCCGGCGAACGACATCGTCGCCGAGATCCTGAGCTACGCCCGGCGCAACAACATCACCCAGATCGTCATCGGCAAATCCGACCGGTCGCGCTGGTTCGAGATGTTGCACGGCTCGGTGGTGCATGATCTGCTGCGCAAATCGGGGTCGATCTCGGTTCACGTCATGGCGGGGGAGGAGGCAGAGGCCCAGCCGGGGGCGGAGCGGATCCAGACCCGCCCGGCCGATGCCGGCCTCGACCCGCGGCCCTATCTGGTCGCCGCGGTCGGCGTCGCGGCCACCACTGCGGCCGCCCATCTCGTCGCCTTCGTCGCCACCACCAACAGCATCGCGCTGGTGTTCCTGATCCCGGTGCTGTTCTGCGCCGCGCGCTACGGGCTGGGGCCGTCGATCTTCGCCTCGCTGCTGAGCGTGTTCGCGGTCAACTTCTTCTTCCTGCCGCCGCTGTACAGCCTGGTGATCGCCGACCCGTCGAACGTCACCACGCTGGTGTTCTTCCTGGTGGTAGCGGTCGTCACCTCGAACCTGCAGAGCCGGGCCCGGCTGCAGGCCCGCGGCGCCGCGGCGCGGGCCCGGGCGACGGCGGAGCTATTCGGGTTCAGCCGCAAGCTGGCGGCGATCGGCTCGGCCGACGACCTGCTCTGGGCCGCGGCCTATCAGGTCGCGTCGATGCTGAAGCTGCGCGTGGTCGTGCTGATGCCACAGGACGGCTCGCTGCAGGTGGTCGCCGGCTATCCGCCGGAGGACCGGATCGAGGAGGCGGAGCGGGCGGCGGCGCAATGGAGCTGGGCCAATGACCGGCCGGCGGGGCGCGGCGCCGACACGCTGCCCGGCGGCAAATGGCTGTTCCTGCCCTGGCGCACCGCCTCCGGCCAGATCGGCGTGGTCGGCATCGACCGCGACCAGCCGGGGCCGCTGCTCAGCCCCGACGACCAGCGCCTGCTGGACTCGCTGATGGACCAGGCGGCGGTGGCGATCGAGCGGGTGCGCCTGGTCAAGGATGTCGACGAGGTCCGCGTGGTGGCGGAGACCGAGCGGCTGCGCGCCGCCCTGCTGACCTCGATCAGCCACGACCTGCGCACGCCGCTGGCCTCGATCATCGGCGCCATCTCCAGTCTGCGCCGCCACGACGCGGCGCTGGACCCGAAGGCGCGGTCCGAGCTGATGGAGACGGCGGAGGACGAGGCCGAGCGGCTGAACCGCTTCGTCGGCAACCTGCTCGACATGACCCGGCTCGAATCCGGCGTGCTGCAGCCGAGGCTGGAGACGACCGAGGTGGCGGAGGTGGTCGGGGCGGCGGCCCAGCGCTGCGCCGCCCTGGTCGCCCGGCACCGGCTGGTGCTCGATATCGCGCCCGGCCTGCCGCTGTACCTGCTCGACCCGATCCTGCTGGAGCAGGCGCTGGTCAACCTGATCGACAACGCCGCCAAATATGCGCCGGCCGGCACCACCATCACCGTCTCGGCGCGGGAGGAGAAGGGGCTGGTGCTGCGGGTGCTGGACGAGGGCGACGGCATCCCGGAGGACAAGCTGGAGGCGATCTTCGACAAGTTCCACCGCATCCACCACGGCGACAGCGCCCAGGCCGGCACCGGGCTGGGCCTCGCCATCTGCCGCGGCTTCGTCGAGACCATGGGCGGGCGGATCGTCGCCGGCAACCGCGGCGACCGGCGCGGCGCCGTGTTCACCGTCACCTTCCCGCCCGACCTCGCCGCCCCGGCCCTGCCCGGCATTTCGATGGGGATGTGAACCGATGTCGAACCCGCCCGAGGCGCGGCCGGCGCCGCGCATCCTGATCATCGACGACGAGCCGCAGATCCGCCGCTTCCTCAAGATCAGCCTGGCCGCCGACGGCTATGCCCCGATCGAGGCGGCCGGCGGCACCGAGGGGCTGGAGCGGGTGGTGCAGGACCGGCCCGACCTGGTGATCCTCGATCTCGGCCTGCCCGACATCGACGGCCAGCAGGTGCTGAGCCGGATCCGCGAGCTGTCGGCGGTGCCGGTGGTCGTGCTGTCGGTCCGCGCCGGCGAGGCCGAGAAGGTCGAGGCGCTGGACCGCGGCGCCAACGACTACGTCACCAAGCCCTTCAGCATCGCCGAGCTGACCGCCCGGCTGCGCGCCGCCCTGCGCCGCGGCGGGCAGGAGGACGAGGCGGCCGAGGCGGTGATCGAGGCCGGGCCGCTGACCGTCGACGTGCCGCACCGCCGCGTGCGGTTCGAAGGACGCGAGATCCGGCTGTCGAAGAAGGAGTTCGAGATCCTGCGCCTGCTGGCCGCCCATCACGGCCGCGTGGTGACGCACCAGAAGATCCTGCGCGAGGTCTGGGGCCCGGCGCATATCGATGCGATGCAGTATCTCCGCGTCTATGTCGGCCAGCTGCGCCAGAAGCTGGGCGACGACCCGGCCCGGCCGCGCCTGATCGCGACCGAGGCCGGAGTCGGCTACCGGCTGGTGGTGGAGGGGTAGGGCCTACCGCTGGTCCTGGTCCAGCCAGCGCGGGCGGGTCTTCTCGCCGATCATGCAGTCGGTGCCGCCGGCCTGGGCCGGGATGAAGGCGACGGGGGTCGCTTCCGGCGTCGCCCCGGCGATCTCCAGCACCAGCTTGCGCCGGATCGCCTCGGCGAATTGCTGCGGGCTGCGCACCGCCACCGTGAAGGCGCCGGGGCCGCCGATGACGCAGTCGCGGTAATAGGCGTCGAGCATGTCGGGCTCCGGCAGGCCGCCGAAGCCGCCGCGCTTCAGGATCACCGGCAGGCCGTTGATGGTGATGCCCTTCGCCAGCGCGATCTCGCGTGCGCCCGACACCGGCCAGCCGGCGTTGTTGGGCCCGTCGCCGGAGATGTCGATGGCGCGGCGGATGCCCTCGAAGCCGTTGCCGTCGAACAGCCCGGCGGAGAACAGCAGCGCGCCGGAGATCGAGGTGCCGCGCCGCGTCACCGTGCCGAAGGTCTCGGACAGGTCCGCCGCCGCCGTGCGGGCCGCCGCGGCGCCGTCGATCAGCCGCCAGGGCAGGATCACGGCCTGGGAGTTGGCGCCGGCCCATTCGACATAGGTGATGGCGATGCGGCCATGGATGCCGGAGGTGATGGCATTGATCACCTCGGGGTGGGTGAGGGCGCCGACATAGCCGTCGCGCTGCAGCGCCTGCTCGTCATCGTCCATCGAGCGCGAGACGTCGACCGCGAGCACCAGTTCGAGATCGACCGGCTGGTCCTGGGCCGCCGCCGGTGCCGTGGGCAGGAGCAGGGTGAAGACCAGGCCGAATCCGACGATGCCGAAGCGCATTTCGCCCCCCAGTGTCAGCCGCCGCGATGATTTCGATGTGGGAACGATGCCGCCTTCTGTCACCTCCGCCGATCGGCTGTTTTTCGTCCGGCGGCTTGCAAACCTGCCGCGATTGCCCCATATGGAGCACCGAGATCGGTTTCGACACGATCCGCGCCGCCGTTCCGAGGAACGGGCCCGGATCCCCCTCCCAACCATGATCCGAACGATAAGGCAGGCGTTTCGCCTGTCGATCGTGCTTTGTGCCGCGACGGGCAGGCCGATGGCCCGTGCGTCGTGGTTTAAGCGATATTGAGTGCAACGAGGCCCCAAGGGCCCGAACCGTAAAGAACAGACATGAAGACCGTACAGATCAAGACCATGCCCCGCCGCCCGCGTCGTCCGACGCCGCGGCTGGCCACCACCCCGCTGCGGCAGCCGGCACACAAGGCAGAGCTGTCCCGCGCCGAGATTCGTCAGATCGTTCTCGACATTCTCGGCTGAAAGGCGTAACCTCGCCCGACCCGTTAGTGAAAAGGCCTTTGCCCGATGCAGGTGCTCGTCCGCGACAACAACATCGATCAGGCGCTGCGCGTCCTCAAGAAGCGTATGCAGCGTGAAGGCATCTTTCGCGAGATGAAGCAGCGTCGGAACTACGAGAAGCCGTCCGAGCGCCGCATCCGCGAGGAAGCCGAAGCCGTCCGCCGCCAGCGCAAGGCGCTGCGCAAGCGGATGCAGATCCAGGGCTACTGATCCGGCGAACGGGGCTTCGGCCCCGACCCGGTCGTTCCGATGGATGAGACGAGGGGCCTTCGGCCCCTTGTTTCGTTGTGCTGACTCCATCTCCGGCTTGTGCCCGGCGCCGGGCTGTGCGGTGATCCCCGACCCGGGGCGCCGCGCCCCTGCCGGACCGGGAGGCCGACCGATGGATCTCTCCGCTTTCAGAAATTCCCTCGACCAGGACCAGCCGCCCGCGACCCTGTCGCCGCCGCTTGCCGCGCTGTGGTGGGACGCCAAGGGCGACTGGGGCCGGGCGCATGGCTGCGTCGATTCCGAGGACGGCGCCGACGCTGCCTGGGCCCATGCCTATCTGCACCGCAAGGAAGGCGACCTCGGCAATGCCGGCTACTGGTACCGCCGGGCCGGCAAGCCGATGTCCTCCGCCAGCCTGGAGCAGGAATGGGCGGAGATCGCGGCGGCGCTGGGCTGAGGTTCAGCCTGCCCCGTCCGGCACCAGCACGATCTTGCCGGTGACGGCGCGGCTCTCGAGCCGGCGATGCGCATCGGCCCCGCGCGACAGTGCGAACACCTCGATCTCCGGCAGGGCGAACTCCCCGGCCCGTAGCGCGGCGAACAGCGCGGCGGCGCGGGCCAGCCGGCCGTCGCGGCTGTCGAGATGGTCCCACAGGTCGCCCCCGACCATCGCCTTCGACTGCTCCATCAGCCGGCGCGGATCGATCGCCGGCGGGTCGCCGCCGGCGGTGCCATAGGCCACCACCGTGCCGCGCGGCCGGACGGCGGCCAGGCTGTGCGCCAGCGTGGTGCCGACCGAATCATAGGCGATGTCGACGCCGCCATCGCTGAGATCCCGGACCGTGGCCACCCAGTCGCCGGCAGTGGTCAGGCCGTGGGCCGCGCCTCTTGCCACCGCGATCGCCGCCTTCTCGGGCGTCGAGGCCAGGGCGATGACCATGGCGCCACGTTGCTTCGCCATCTGCACCAGCAGCTGCCCGACCCCGCCGGCCGCGGCATGGACCAGCACCCGGGACCCGGCGCGAACCGGGGCGCTGTCCGCCACCAGATACTGCGCCGTCAGCCCCTGCAGCAGGATCGCCGCCGCCTCGCGGAAGCCGATGTCGTCCGGCAGCGGGATGGCGCGGTCGACCGGCACGGTGACGCGGCTGGCATTGGCGAAGGGCACGTCGGCGAAGCCGATGCGGTCGCCGAGACGGAGGCCCGCGACCCCGTCGCCCAGCGCCACCACCTCGCCCGCGCCCTCGTAACCGGCGATATGCGGCGCGGTCCCGGCCAGGTGGTAGTTCCCGCGGCGGCGGTGCAGGTCGGCGAAGTTCAGCCCGGCGGCGCGCAGCGCCAGCTGGACATGGCCCGGCGGAACCTGCGGGTCGGGCAGGGTCCGGATCTCCAGCACCTCGGGGCCGCCGAACCGTTCGAACACCAGCGCTTGCATGATCTCTCTCCACCACCGCCGGTAATGCCGGCTGTTGTGATCTACTATAGTGGAAAATTCCATCATAGTGGAAAGATGGCTTGACCCGGCCGGCGCCGCCGCCCGACAAGCGGGGACTGGCAACGACGAGACCCGATCATGCCCCTGATGGACGAAGGCCCGTCCATGCCGCCGATCGACCTGGCGGAGACCGTGCGCCGGCTGCGGGCCGACCGCGGCTGGACGCTGGAGGAGGCGGCCGGCCACACCGGCCTGTCGCGTTCGGCGCTGTCGAAGATCGAGCGGGGCGAGATGTCGCCGACCTTCCAGGCGATGCAGAAGCTGGCGCGGGGTTTCGAGATCGAGCTGGCGGCGCTGTTCGGCCCGGCCGATTCACCCCTGCGCGGGCGCCGCATCTTGGTGCGGGCCGGCGACGGCGCGGCCACCGAGATGCCGAACTATCGCCTGCAGCCGTTCAGCGGCGCGCTGCGCAACGCGCCCTTCCTGGCGTCCGAGGTCACCCTCCGCGCCCGCTCCCTCGACGATTTCGAGGGTTGGGAGCGGCACGACAGCGACGATTTCCTCTATGTGCTGGCCGGCCGGGTGACGCTGTTCAGCGAGACCCACGGCCCGGTCGAGCTCGGCCCGGGCGACGCCGTGTATTTCGATGCCCGGATCGGGCACGCCGCGATCGCCACCGGCGAGGCGGAGGCGCGGGCGCTGTGGATCACGGCGCCCGCACGGTAGTGCGCCTCCCGCCCCCGCCCGTCACAGGCCGATCAGCGGCCGGCCCAGCAGCGCCTGGGCGAAGGCGGCGAGGGTGACCAGGATATAGAGGGCCGACACCAGCCAGACCACCGCCCGCGCCCGCCTCGGCCAGGCCGCGGCCAGGCCGGCACCGGCCAGCGGCAGCAGCTGCGGGGCATGGATGCCGAGGAAATGCGGCACTCGCAGGTCGCCGCCGGTGGTCGACCAGCCGAGCAGCGGCAGCCCGGGGCCGTCGGCGACGCCGCCCACGGCATGGCCGCCATAGGCGGCGATGGCCACGCCGGCGCCGGTGCCGAGGATGAAGGTCAGCACCAGCCCCAGCACGATCGCCAGGCGCAGCGCCGGGGACAGCCCGGTGCCGTGCCGGGCGATCTCGCGCGCCAGCGGCACGGTCGTCGCGGTCAGGGTGATCGCGCCGATCCCCATCAGCGCGTACATGACCATGTGGAACGGCGTCGCCTCGTTGAAGTGCGAGGGCTGGCCGAGCGCGGCCTGCCAGGTGATGTAGACCAGCTCGAACGTGCCGGCGCCGATGATGGTCCAGCGCGCGGCGCGGATCGGGGCCGCGCCTCGCCGCGCCTCGGGCAGATCGCCGATGAACCAGGCGTTGGTCAGGGCGAACAGCCCGACCGACAGCAGGAACTTGATCGGCTTGGCCCAGACGCCCTCGCCATGCAGCTGGCGGGCGTCGAACAGCCAGGCGGCGGCCAGGATCAGGGCGATCGCCAGCAGGGCCAGGCCGAAATCGGCGAGGACGGGGTCGCGGCGCCGGACTGCCCGGAGCAGGGGGACGGGCCCGCGCACCGGATCCTGCGGCAAGGGGAGGGTTGCGGAGGACATGGTCACGCCTCCACCTGGCTGGGCGCGCGGCGACGGAGGGCGGCCCGCAGCAGGACGAAGGCCAGCAGGCCGGCCGGCCCGAACTGGAAGGTCAGGACGAAGCAGGGGATCAGCAGCAGGTGCGGCAGCCCCGCCCGCTCGCCCTCGCGGGCGATCCAGGTGCCGACGAACAGGTCGAAGGCCAGGTAGTGCAGCCAGCCCGCGACCAGCATGCCGGGCGAATCGAACAGCGCCCGCACCGCGGCCATCGATCCGTAGCCGCCCTGGGCCGACCACCAGCTGGTGCCGACCAGCCCGACATAGGCGGCGGCGAAGAGCAGCGGCACCGCCAGCCCGGCGGCGCTCCGCAGCCGGTCCTTGTGGCGCGGCAGCAGCGGCGCGGCGGCCAGTGCCAGCCAGGCGAGGGTCGCGATCACGTTGCCGCCCTGGAACAGCAGGTCGAGCATGGCTTCCTCTCCGTCTAAACAGTGTTAAGATGAGACGCTATCACTTAATCTAAACACTGTAAAGTTCGAGAGGCCGATGGCGGATGAGACGACCGAGCCGCGCGAGCGGTACCACCATGGCGACCTGCAGCGGGCGCTGATCGCGGCGGCCGAGGCGATCCTGATCGAGCGCGGGGTCGAGGGCTTCACCCTGCGCGAGGCGGCGCGCCGGGCCGGGGTGTCGGCCGCGGCGCCGGCGCATCATTTCGGCAGCGCCGCGGGGCTGCTGACCGAGGTGGCGCTGCTGGGGTTCGAGACGCTGGCCCGTTTCCTGCGCGAGGGCACGGCGGAGGGCGGCACCGACCCCGCCGCCCGGCTGCGCGGGCAGGGGCTGGGCTATGTCCGCTTCGCCCGGGCGCATCCGGCCCGGTTCCTGCTGATGTTCCGCAAGGACCGGCTGAGCTGGGAGGACGGGCGCCTGCGCGCCGCCGGCCAGGCCGCCTTCGTCGAGCTCGAGGACGCGGTCCGCGCCTATCGCGGCATCGCCGCCGGCGGGCCGCTCGACCGCGCGGCCCTTGCCACCGTGCTGGCCGCCTGGTCGGTGGTGCACGGCTTCGCCCATCTGGCGCTGGACGGCAAGTTCGACGCGCTCGGCGGGGCGCAGGAGGCGGACGCCATCCTGCCGGAGATGCTGGCCGGGCTGTGGCCGGACGGGCCGGGGTGAGGCCGCGGCCGTCCTTCAGGCAGCTCGGGCGTCGGCCCGGCGGATGGCTCGCGGCGTGCCGGCCTCGTCGAGGGCGACGAAGGTGAACTCGGCGGAGGTCACCCTCATCCGCTCGCCCAGGCCGGAGCGCAGCACCCAGACCTCGATGTGCAGGGTGATGGACGTGCGGCCGATCCGGGCGACCTCGGCGTAGCAGCAGACGGCGTCGCCGACCTTGACCGGATGGATGAAGGCCATGTCGGTGGCCGCTATGGTGACCACTCGGCCTTGGGCGTGCTTCATCGCCGTCATGGCGCCGGCCTCGTCCATCAGCGACATGATCCAGCCGCCGAAGATGTCGCCGGACGGGTTGGCGTGCGCCGGCATCGCCAGGGCGCGGGCGGCGAGCTCCCCGCGCGGAACGGTTTCGTCCGGGGTGATCTCATCCGGCGCCGGGGCGGCGGTCAGGTAGTCGGCTTCGGGCGTGGTGTAGGGCCACATCATGAACCTCGAGGGTGATGCGGCGTTTCCTTCCGGTCGCTCAAGTCATGCTGCGACGCAGCATATGTCGAGTCAATTGCATGACGCATAAATGGTTTATAAATGCTGCATTGCAATATGGGATATTCGTAGGTTGGGTTCGCGTGCGAACCCAACACCATGCCGCCGAGACAAGCGTTGGGTTCGCTTGCGCGAACCCAACCTACAAAGGTGGCCTGTTGCTCAGCCGGTCATCAGCATGTTGACATGGGCGGCGGTGGACAGGGCCAGCGCGCGCAAATCGTAGCCGCCTTCCAGCGTGGAGACGACGCGGCCGCCGCAATGCCGATCGGCCAGGCGCATCAGCTCCAGCGTCGCCCAGGCGAAATCGACCTCGTGCAGCTCGAGATTGGCCAGCGGGTCGCGAGCATGGGCGTCGAAGCCGGCGGAGATCAGCAGCAGCTCCGGCGCGAAGGCGTCGACCGCGGGCAGCACGATCCGCTCCATCGCCCGGCGGAACTCGACGCCGCCCGACATCGGCGGCAGCGGCGCGTTGAGGATGTTGCCGGCCACCCCGGTCTCGTCCTCGGAGCCGGTGCCGGGATACAGCGGCGACTGGTGGGTCGAGGCGTAGAACAGGTCGGGCTCGGACCAGAAGATGTCCTGGGTGCCGTTGCCGTGATGGACGTCGAAATCGACCACCGCGATCCGGCCAAGCCCATGCGCCATCCGGGCGTGCATGGCGGCGATGGCGACGCTGTTGAACAGGCAGAAGCCCATGGCCCGCGCCGTCTCGGCATGGTGCCCGGGCGGCCGCACGGCGCAGAAGGCGTTGCGCGCCTCGCCCGCCAGCACCGCGTCGACCGCGGCGCAGCCGGCCCCGGCGGCGCGCAGAGCGGCGGCGCCGGATCCGGGCGACAGCACGGTGTCGGCGTCGATCGGCTGCAGCCCGCTTTCCGGCACCGCGGCCAGCAGGCGGCGGACGAAGGCGTCGGGATGGGCGCGGGCGATCTGCTCGATCGTCGCCTCCGGCGCCTCGCGCCGCTGCAGCAGGGCGAAGGATTCGTCCTCCAGCGCCGTCAGCACCGCCCGCAGCCGGTCCGGCCGCTCGGGATGGCCGGGGCCGGTGTCGTGGCCGATGCAGGCCGGGTGGGTGAAGAGCAGCGTGTCCATGCCCTATCCTGCCTTGCGGATGCTGTAGCGGGTGACACCGTCGGCCTCGTCGGCGACCGCGACCAGGACGTGGCCGGTGGCGTCGCAGAAGGCCGGGAAGTCCTTGCGCGCCGCGGCGTCGGTGGCCAGCACGTCCAGCACCTGGCCCGGCGCCAGCCCCTGCAGCGCCTTGCGCGCCTTCAGGACCGGCATCGGGCAGATCAGGTCGCGCGCATCGAGGTCGAGGTCCGCCATGAATCAGACCCTAGCGCGGGCGGCGGCCGGGGCCAACGCCTCGCGCCTCAGCTTTCCGCCAGGCGGAAGGCGGCCAGCACGGCGAGGCCCCAGCCCAGGATCATCAGCACCCCGCCGATCGGGGTGATGGCGCCGAACCAGCGCGGCGCGCCGAAGGCCATCAGGTACAGGGTGCCGGAGAAGATCACGGCGCCGACCAGGAAGGCCCATCCGGCCCAGCGCAGCGATCCCGGCGCGCCCAGCAGGGCCAGGGCCAGCAGGGCGACGGCATGGACCAGCTGGTACTGCGCCCCGGTGTGCACCCAGCCCAGCCGCTCCGGCGCCGCCGTGGCCATGCCGTGCGCGGCGAAGGCGCCCATCGCCACCGCCACCATGCCGTGCAGCCCGCCCCCGATCAGCAGCACCCGGTCGATCATCCCCGCCCTCCCGCGACTCGTCCGATGGACACCATAGCGGCGGCAGGCCCCCCTTCACATGACCCTGGCGTCACATGACCGTAAAGCCGCGGACGAAGGGGTCGCGGTCGTCGAGGAAGATGGTGTTGTAGCCGGTCAGCCAGGCCTGGCCGGCGATCGACGGGATGATCGCGTCAAAGGGCCCGACCTTGGCCGTGCCCTCGACCCGGCCGTGGAACAGGCTGCCGATGATGCTCTCATGCACGAAGGCGTCGCCGGGCTTGAGCTCGCCGCGCGCCGCCAGCTGGGCCATGCGGGCCGAGGTGCCCGTGCCGCAGGGCGACCGGTCGATCGCCTTCTCGCCGTAGAACACGGCGTTGCGGGCATGCGCCTCCGGATGCTTCGGCCGGCCGGTCCACTGCACATGGCGCAGGCCGCGGATGGTCGGGTCCTCCGGATGCACCATGTCGGCGCGCTCGTTCACCACCTGGCGGACGATCGGCGACAGGCGCTGGATCTCGCCGGCCGACAGCGCCTCCAGGTCGGCATAGCCCGGCTGCGGCTCGATGATGGCGTAGAAGTTGCCGCCATAGGCGATGTCGGCCACCAGCGGGCCGAAGCCCGGCAGCTCGAACGCCAGCTTCTCCCGGTAGAGGAAGGACGGGACGTTGCGGATGCGCACCGAGGTGACGTGGCCGGCGGCATCCTGCTCGTACTCGGCGTCGACGATGCCGGCCGGCACCTCCAGCCGCAGCTTGCCCGGCTGCTTCGGCCGCACCAGCCCTTCCTCGACCATCACCGTCACCGTGCCGATGGTGCCGTGGCCGCACATCGGCAGGCAGCCGGAGGTCTCGATGAACAGGATGGCGGCGTCGGCATCGTCGCGGGTCGGGGCGTAGAGGATCGACCCCGACATCACGTCATGGCCGCGCGGCTCGAACATCAGCCCGGTGCGGATCCAGTCATATTCGGCGATGAAGGCCTGGCGCTTCTCGCTCATCGTCGCGCCCTGCAGCGGCGGGGCGCCGCCGGCGACGACGCGGACCGGGTTGCCGCAGGTGTGGGCGTCGATGCAGAAGAAGCTGCTCTTGGTCATGGCACTCTCACTGGAAGCGGTCGATGCCGAAGGGGGCGGGGGCCGGGGTGCCGGACAGCAGGCCGGCGGCGAGGCGGGCGGTGGTGGCCGACAGGGTCAGGCCGAGATGGCCGTGGCCGAAGGCGAAGACGATGCGCGGGTCGCGCGGATGCGGCCCGATCACCGGCAGGCTGTCGGGGGTGGAGGGGCGGCGGCCCATCCATTCCGTGCCGCCGGTCTCCGGGATCGCCGGCAGATAGCGTCGGGCCTTGCGCCGGAGCGCCCGGGCGCGGTCCAGGTTGGCCGGGGCGTCCACCGACGCCAGCTCCACCGCCCCGCCGATGCGCAGCCCGTCGGACAGCGGTGAGGCGACGAAGCCGTGATCGGCGAACACCACCGGCATCGGCAGGCGCAGCGGCGCCTCCGGGATGGTGGTGTTGTAGCCGCGCTCGGTCTCCAGCGGCACCTTGAGGCCGAGGCCGCGGACGATCTCGCGCGACCACACGCCGGCGGAGACCACGACCTGGTCGAAGGCGCGGGACGTGCCGTCGGCCAGCCGGACGGCGATGCCGTCGGGGCCGGGCTCGACCGCTGCCACCCCGCCCGTGACCAGCCGGTCGCCCAGGCTGCGGCGCAGGCCCTGCAGCACGCCGAGCGGGCTGTCGACCATCCAATAGGCCCGGCACAGCACGGCACGGGCGAAGTCGCCGGTCAGGTCCGGCACCAAAGCGCGGGCCTGGTCCGGCGTCAGCGGTTCGAAGTCGTAACCGCCCAGGCGGCGGCGCAGCTCCCATTCCGGCAGGGCGGCGCGGAAGCTGGCCTCGGTGTCGTAGATGTCGATCGCTCCGGTCTGGCGCAGATGGCCCGTCAGGCCGGCGCGGCGGGCCAGCTCGTGATGGTCGTCCAGCGCCCCGCGCATCAGCCCGCCCAGCGCCGCGGTCGACCGCTCGACCTGCTCGGCCCTGGCCGCGGCCAGGAAGCGCAGCAGCCAGGGGGTCAGCGCCGGCAGGTCGCGCCAGCGCAGGGCCAGGGGGCCCAGCGGGTCCATCATCCAGCGCGGCACCGATTTCAGCACGCCGGGCCGGGCCAGCGGCGTAATCTCGGGGAAGGCCAGCAGGCCGGCATTGCCGGCGGAGGCGTGGCGGTCCTCCGGCCGGCGCTCATAGACCGTGACCTCGTGCCCGCCGGCCGCCAACCAGACCCCGGTCGCACAGCCGATCACGCCCCCGCCGATGATGGCGATGCCGGCCATCTCAGGCCGGCAGCGCGGGCTGGGCGGGCTCGGTCGCGGGGCCTAGGGCGACGTCGCCGGCCACGCCGCTGGCCAGGAAGCCCTGGATCTGCCGCACCACCTGCCCGGCATGGGCGCGGGCCAGGCTGTCGGCGCGGTCGGCGTCGCGCTCGGTGATGGCCTGGATGATGGCCTCGTGCTCGGCCACGAACTCGGCCGGCAGGTGGTCGTCAAAGGAGGCGTAGTAGATCCGGTTCAGGCGTCGGCCCTCGTCCAGCAGCCGGCCGAACAGCTCGGTGTAGTAGCGGTTGCGGCCGGCGCGGGCGATCGCCAGGTGGAAGTCGCGGTTGGCGTCGGCCATGCCGATCGCATCGGCCGCCGCCACCGCCCGGCCGAAGCCGGCCTGATGGAGGCGGATCTCGTCCAGGTCTTTCGCCGTGCGGCGCAAGGCGGCCAGCCGGGTGGTGACGCGGTGCATCAGGGTCAGCGCGTCGAAATGGGCGGGCAGGGTGGAGAAGTCGATCGGCGCGACGATGGTGTTGCGGTTCGGCAGGGTGGCGACCAGCCCGTCGGCGACCAGCCGCACCAGCGCCTCGCGGATCGGCGTGCGCGACAGGCCGAAGCGCTCGGCGATGCGGGTCTCGTCCAGCGCCGAGCCGGGGGCCAGCACCAGGTCGAGGATGTCGTGCTTCAGCGCCTCATAGACCTTGGCGACGCCGCCGCCGCGGGCGCGGGTCTCGCCGGCCTCGGCGCTCTTGTCCTTTGGTTTCGCCGCTCGCGCCAAGGGCGTGTCCTTCCCCGCAACTCCGTCGGAGTCGGATGATAGGCGAGTGGGATGCAGTTTGTCGACAAACCTCGGTCATGTGCCGGTATGATAGGGGACGATGAGCGCCTCGGCGGGGATCTTCCATTCCTTGTGCAGGCGCCACGCCATGTCGATCGTCAGCGGGCGCTTGCGGTTCAGGATCTCCGAGGCGCGCGACCGCGAACCGAGCAGCCGGGCGAGATCAGCTTGCCGGAAACCGCCTGTTTCCATCCGGTAGCGGATGGCGTCGATCGGATCGACCGGCTCGATCGGCCAGTGCCTCGTCTCGTAGTCCTCGATCAGGGCGGCGAGGACGTCGAAGCGATCCCCGTCCGGCGTGCCGGGCTCGGGCTGGGCCTCGAAATACCGGGCGATCTCGCCGAGCGCCCAGTCGTAGTCGTCTTCGGTGCGGATCGGACGGATGTCCATCACACGGTCTCCGGGTCGATCTTGTCGTAATCCTTGTGCGTCCCGACGAATTTGATCAGCACGCGGCGGAACGGGTAGGCGACGTGGACGATGAGCCGATAGCGGTTTCCAGAGATGTCGAAGATCAAGCGGTTGTCGCCGAGGAAATCGACGGTCGCCCCGAACATGGCCTTCACGTCGGCGGGGCCGGCCCATTCCGCCTTGCTGACCAGCGTGAACCAGTTGCGCAGCGGCCCTTCCGATTGGGGATGGATCTCCCAGAACTGCTTCAGCGTCCGCTTCGCGATGATCTGCATGGGGCATCGTAAGGCGACCCCGATTCGGGATCGATCGTGACGTTCCCAACATGGGAACGTCTCTGACTGTTGTCAAGAAAAAGGGCGGCGGAAGAACCGCCGCCCCGAAAGGCTGGGCCGCGGGCCGGGCTTGGGACGGACCGGCACGCAACCTGGGAGGCTGTCGGGGAGTCCCCGATGCCCGAATCGATATATCCCATGGAATATATCGTGTGGTCAACCGTCCGGCCCGAAGCCGCCCGGCCGGGCCTGGATGCTCTCCTCCAGGCGCCGGACATAGGCGTCGAAGCCCGCGGCCAGGTCGACATCCTCCGGGTCGCGCAGCCACTGGATCTGCAGCCCGTCCATCATCGCGATCAGCTCATAGGCGAGCTGCTGCGGGTCGAGGTCCGGGCGCAGCTCCCCCGCGTCGATGCCGGCCTGGAACGCGGCCTGCATGAAGGACAGCAGATAGGCCGAGCGCCGGCGGAAGAAGGGCTGTGCCGGATGGCCGTCGATCAGGCTCTCGCCGTTGAGGATGGCGAAGACCTGGACCAGGTTCCGCTTGCCGGCGTTGTGGCGCGCCACCCGGCGGGCGTCGTCCAGCACCCGCCGCCAGGTCAGCCCTTCCGGGGAGAGCAGCCTTCCGGACTTCGGGTCGCGTCCCTCCGCCTCGGCGGCGAGCAGGCGCCCGGTCTCGTGGTCGCGCTCCTCCATCGCCGCCAGCAGCAGCGACATCTTGCTTGGGAAATGGTGCAGCAGCCCGGGCAGGGTCAGGCCCGCCCTCTCGGCGATCGAGGCGATCGAGGTCCCGGCATAGCCGCCCTGGGCGAACATCTCCATGGCCGCGTCCAGGATCTGCTGGCGCCGGCGCTGCCCCTTGGGCGACCGCCGGGTCCTCGGGCCATCGGGCTGTGCGGCCGGACCGGCGGCCGCGGGAGTCTTCGAACGCATCCCGCTCTCTAGCACGGCCGCGCCGCCTTGCGGAGCGCCGCGCGCAGATCCGGCTTGGTAAACTTACCGAGTGATTGGTAGGTTTAACGAAACGGGTTTCCCAGAATCAGTAACCCACCAGAGGGGGAGAGAAGATGCCCTTGTCACGGACCTGGCCTGCCGTCGCCGCGCTCGGCCTCGGCGGATGGCTGGCGACCGGTTCGGCGCTCGCCGACGCGGCGCCGAGCCTGGAATCGAGGTCGGCGCCGATCCTGGCGGAGCGGGGGTTCCCGTACCGGGACCTGAACCGCAACGGCCGGCTGGATCCCTATGAGGACCGCCGCCTGCCGGCCGCGCTGCGGGCGCAGGACCTGGTCCGGCGCATGACGCTGGAGGAGAAGGCCGGCGCCATGATCCACGCCACGGCGGCGTCGACGGCCACCGGCGACGGCTGGACCGAGGAGTCGCTGCAGGCGCTGGTCGCGGGCAACCATGTCGGCGCCATGATCAGCCGCCTCTCCGGCACCGCACAGGCCCAGGCCCATGCCGCCAACCGGGCCCAGGAGATCGCCGAATCGACCCGGCTGGGCATCCCGCTGGTCATCAGCTCGGACCCGCGCCACCACTTCCAGTATGTCTACGGGGCCAGCGTCGCGAGCACGGCCTTCTCGCAATGGCCCGAGACGACGGGCCTGGCCGCGGTCGGCGATTCCGGCCTGCTGCGCCGCTTCGGCGACATCGCCCGGCAGGAGTACCGGGCGATCGGCCTGCAGGAGACCCTGTCGCCGCAGGCCGACCTGTCCACCGAGCCGCGCTGGCCGCGCATCAACGGCACCTTCGGCGAGGATCCGCAGCTGGCCCGCCGCATGGTCGACGCCTATGTCAGCGGCTTCCAGAACGGCGGGCGCGGCCTGAACCCCGGCAGCGTCGTCACCGTGGTCAAGCACTGGGTCGGTTACGGCGCCGCGGTGGACGGGTTCGACGCGCACAACTATTACGGCCAGGACCTGACCTTCCCGGCCGGGCGCTTCGGCGACCATGTGATCCCGTTCCTCGGCGCCTTCGCCGCCAATGCGGCCGGGATCATGCCGACCTATGCGGTGCCGCCGCAGGGCCTGACCCTGTTCGGCCGGCAGCTGGAGCGGGTCGGCGCCGGCTTCAGCAGGCAACTGCTGACCGACCTGCTGCGCCGGCGCTTCGGCTTCGACGGCGTGATCCTCAGCGACTGGGCGATCACCGCGGATTGCGACGTCCATTGCCGCGACGGCTGGCCGGACGGGCAGGCGCCGGGCTTCGCCGGCTTCGGCACCTCCTGGGGGGTGGAAGACCTCACCGTGCAGCAGCGCTTCGTCAAGGCGATCGACGCCGGCATCGACCAGTTCGGCGGCAGTGGCGACGACCCGGCGCCGATCGTCCAGGCGGTGCGCGCCGGCCAGCTGAGCGAGCGGCGGCTGGACCAGTCGGTGGCCCGGATCCTGCTGCAGAAGTTCCGGCTCGGCCTGTTCGAGACCCCCTATGTCGACGCGGCGGCGGCCGGGCGCATCGCCGGCAACGCCCGCTTCGCGGCCGAGGGGCGTGCGGCGCAGCAGGCCTCGCTGGTGCTGCTGGAGAACCGTCCCGCTGCCCGGGGGCCGCTGGTGGCGGCGGCGGATGGCAGCGCCTGGCGGCCCGGGCCGAACCGCCGTCCGATCCTGCCGCTGAGCCCGTCGATGCGGCGGGTCTGGCTGCATGGCGTGGACGCGGCGACGGTGCGGGCGCATGGCTTCACCGTGGTCGCCGATCCGCGCCAGGCCGACTTCGCCCTGGTGCGGGCGGCGGCGCCGTTCGAGACGCTGCACCCGAACTACACCTTCGGCAGCCGGCAGCATGAGGGGCGGCTGGACTTCCGCGACGGCGACGCCGATTACGAGGCGATCAAGCGGGCTGCGGCGGCGGTGCCGACCATCGTCACGGTCTATCTGGACCGGCCGGCGATCCTGACCGATGTGCGCGATCGGGCGACGGCGCTGATCGGCAATTTCGGCATCACCGACGACGCTTTGCTCGACGTGCTGCAGGGCAAAGCGCGGCCGCGCGGCCGGCTGCCCTTCGAGCTGCCGTCGTCGATGGCCGCCGTGCTGGCCCAGGCCTCGGACGCGCCCTATGACAGCCGGGCGCCGCTGTACCGCTTCGGCGCCGGGCTGAGCTACTGACCGCCGACCGGGAGCCCCCCGGCCGCCGCGCGGGGGGCTCCTTTCTGGTGCTTAGCAGATGGCTGGCCGGAGCGACGGCATCCGCCCATACTGGGGCCGCGGACACTGGCGCCCGGCCATGAATGCCGGTCGAGACGGTGCCGGGGAGGATGCGTGACATGAGCGAGATCGAGGGGCTTCGCCCCTGCCTGTTGGCGCCGATTCCGGAACTGAGCGAAGCCGTCGACCTGCTGAGCCAAGCTGTGGACGGCTTGCTTGCGGGCGACGAAGATCTCGCCCGCGACCGTATCCGCCGCGCGGACGTGCCCGTGATCCATGCCTGGGCGTCGCGGATTATGGGAAGCGTCGATGACGAGATCCACCGGTATCGGCCAGCGGCGGGCCTGGCCGCGCCTGTCACGCGAGTGGTGCAGCGAATGCCGGGGATTTCGGCCCAGGCCGCGATCTACGCGCGTGACGGATATCGCTGCCGGTTCTGCGGCTGTCGGGTTGTGCTGCCGACGGTGCGGCCGGCCATGACGGCGAGGCTTCCGGACTCCATTCGCTGGGGCAGCACCAATGTCGAGCGCCACGCGGCCTTCTTCGCCCTGACCGCGACGATCGATCACCTAGTGCCTCATGCCAAGGGCGGCGGCAACGATCCGGAGAACCTGCTGACGACCTGCCAGGCCTGCAACTTTGGGAGAAGCGATTGGCTGATCGAGGAGGTCGGGCTGATCGACCCGAGGGGCCGGCCACCGATCATCGATGACTGGGACGGGCTGATGCGGCTCACTGTCCCGAAGCGTCGCTCGGCAAGGCCAGGAAGCGCAATCCCGACCGACCAAGCCGAGCATGTCGCTGTGGCATCAACGCCGTCTCCGGCGACAGAAGGGCACGCCGGATGGTTCTCCGACATGGATCGGGCCCTGGGAACACCCTCCATGCGGTTGCTCGCCCTGCTGGAGGACTGCCGAGAACTCCAGGTTTCCTGGACGCTCGGCAAGGTGCTGCTGGTCAAGGTGAGCATGGGTGATCGGATGCTCGACGTCTTCGGCATCGAGCCGGACGGCGATGTCCAGATTCCGTGGTCGATCGGCGACGAGAAGGACCGGTTCCGTGGCTTCGCCGCGATTCTCGCCGCCGCGATCCCTGGAGCCATCGCCTACGAGACCCCAAGGATGTGGCGGGTCGGCCGTCGAGGGGGGCGGATCAGTGTTCTCGACATCCTGGATGCGTCCGATGCAGTCCGGGCGGCGCTGCGGGAGTTGAACGAGGCCCTGAGAACCTGACTGTCCCGCCTGTCAGGCCGGGGCTTCGCCCGCGGCGCGGCGGATCTCGCCTGGGCGGATGCCGTGGCGGCCTGCACCCGTGCTGCGCCGCCATGCCGCTGCGCGCCGGGCCGTCTTCCGGTTGACGGCCGTCCTCCTCTATGGGTCCAATGTCCTAGCACCGCCGTGCGGGACAGACGCGCGACGGTCGGACGCGGAGCGGCCCGTCACGGACCTCCGCCGGCCGCTCGTCGACGGCTATCCCGCCCGGGCCCGGCACGGCATCCCGCGGATCCGCGCCGGATCGACTGGCCCCGAGACCCGTCCCGACACCGGAGGACATCATGGGCTTTCTGACCGAGGAGGAGATCGCCGAGTTGGTGCCGTCGGAACTGCTGCCGCACCGGACGCCGATCCCGACGCAGATCGTTTCCAGCGACGAGTACACGCCGCCGCCGCAGAGCGAGCGGCAGAAGGAGGTCGAGGCCCGCCTCCTGGCCATGGCCGACGAGCTCGGCGGCCGCCAGGGCCTGTCACGCCGGGCCTTCTTCCAGAGCGCGGCCGGCATGGCGGCCGGCTTCGTGGCGCTCAACGAGACCTTCGGCGCCGTCTTCGACGCCAGCCGCGCCGAGGCCGCTACCCCCGACATGGCGGGGGAGCGCGCGGCCGCGCTGAAGGACCAGTTCATCATGGACATGCACACGCATTTCCTGCGCGACGACACCCGGCTGGAGAACTTCGTCCGGTCGCGCGAGGCGGTCGGCAAGGCGGGCTGGAACCCGGCCCTGGTCGGCAAGCCGCAGACGCTCGAGGACCTCAAGTTCAACAACTACTTCAAGGAGATCTATCTCGACAGCGACACCAAGATCGCGCTGATCTCGAGCTCGCCGTCGGAGATCCCGCGCGACTGGTTCCTGACCAACGAGATGATGATCGACGCGCGCGACCGGGTGAACCGGGAGGCGGGGGCGCGGCGCATGTTCGCCCATGCGATCTTCACGCCCGGATGGGACGGCTGGCTGGACCATCTCGAAGGGTCGCTGCAGCGCAAGCCGGAATCGATCAAGGGCTATACGGTCGGCGACAACACCAACAAGGACGAGGCGCGGCATCCCTGGTTCATGGATGACGAGGCCGTCACCTACAAGGCCTACGAGCTGTGCGTGAAACACGGCATCAAGAATGTCTGCGTGCACAAGGGCCTGTTTCCGCGGGCGACGGCCGAGCGCTACCCGCACCTGCTGGCCCATGCCGATGTGCACGATGTCGGCAAGGCGGCGAAGGACTGGCCGCAGCTGAACTTCATCATTTACCACGCCGGCTACCGCCATGCCGCCGGCGGCCGGGCCGAGGATGGCTGGCGGGAGTTCGCGGAGACCGGGCGGGTGTCCTGGGTCAGCGACCTTGCCGAGATCCCGGAAAAATTCGGCGTCCGCAACGTCTATGCCGATGTCGGCCAGCTCTTCGCCCAGAGCGTCGTGGCCGAGCCGCGGCTGGCGGCGGCGCTGATGGGCATCCTGGGCCGCGGCCTGGGCTATGACCGCGTGGTCTGGGGCACCGACGCGGTGTGGACCGGGTCGCCGCAATGGCAGATCGAGGCGCTGCGCCGGCTGGAGATCCCGGAGGACATGCAGCGGCAATACGGCTTCACGCCGCTCGGCGCCGCTGCCGACGGCCCGGTGAAGACCGCGATCTTCGGCGGCACCAACGCCAGGCTCTATGATGTCGATATCGGCCGGCGCAGCGACATCGGCCCGGACCGCGACCGCTTCGCCCTGATCAAGGAGGAGTATGAGCGGCAGGGGCCGGCGCGCTCGAACCTGCGCTACGGCTACGTGTCCGGCGCCGTCGACTGGTCAGCCTTCGCCTGACGCCTCACCCGCCCTCGAGATCGGCATCGGCGCCGTTCGGGCCGCGCAGGGCGCCGCCGACCGTGTGGCTGTCGAAGGCGACGCTCTTGATCACCGCATGCACCGGCCGGCCGGGCGCCAGCGCCAGCGCCTCGACCGAGCGCCGGGTCAGCCGGGCCAAGAGCCCGTCGCCGGCGCAGTCCAGGCGGATCTCGGCGGTCGGGCCGTCACCGGCCGTGATCGCCAGCACCGTCGCCGGCAGCACGTTCAGCGCGCTCAGATGGTCCGGGGCGCGGGTCGCCAGCATCACGTCGCGGGCGCGGATGCGGATGCGCACCGGGCTGCCGGGCGGCAGCTCGACCCGCGGCACGGTCAGGAAGCCGGCGGTGACGCGCAGCCGGGTCAGCTGGTAGCGGTCGTCATGGTCCTCGACCACCGCCTCCAGCACGGCGCCGGCCTCGGCCCGCGGGAACAGGTCGGCCCGGCCCATCACCTCGGCCACCGGGCCGGCGGCGGCGACCCGGCCCTCGGCCAGCACCACCAGGGTGGCGGCCAGCCGCGTCACCTCGCCGAGGGCGTGGCTGACATAGACGATCGGGATCCGCGCCTCGTCGCGCAGCCGCTCGACATAAGGCAGGATCTCGACCTTGCGCGCCTCGTCCAGCGAGGCCAGCGGCTCGTCCATCAAGAGCAGGCGCGGGCTGGACAGGAGCGCCCGGCCGATCGCCACCCGCTGCTTCTCGCCGCCCGACAACAGCGCCGGCCGGCGGTCGAGCAGCGGGCCGATGCCGAGCAACTCGACGACGCGGCCGAACTCGGTGCCGCGCTCGGCCTTCGGCGTGAACCAGCGGCCGTACAGCAGGTTCTGCCGCACCGTCAGATGCGGGAACAGCCGCCCCTCCTGGAAGACATAGCCGATGCGGCGGCGATGCGGCGGCAGGAAGACGCGGCGTTCGGTGTCGAGCAGCGGCCGGCCGTCGACCACCACCCTTCCGTGCTGCGGCCGCACCAGCCCGGCGATGACGTTGACCACCGAGGTCTTGCCGGCGCCGGAGCGGCCGAACAGCGCGGTCAGCCGGCCCTCGCTGTGGAAGCCGATGTCCAGGGCGAAATCGCCCTGGCGGTGGCGGATCTCGACCTCGAGGCTCATGCCGCGTGCACCCGCACGCCGGCGCGCCGGGCCATCACCTCGGAGGCGAGGAGGGCGGCCATGGCGATGACGACCGAGACCAGGGTCAGGCGCAGCGCGCCGATGTCGCCGCCCGGCACCTGGGTGAAGGTGTAGATCGCCGAGGGCAGGGTCTGGGTCTGGCCGGGGATGTTGGAGACGAAGGTGATGGTGGCGCCGAACTCGCCCATCGCCTTGGCGAAGGCCAGGATGGCGCCGGCGATCACGCCCGGCAGGATCAGCGGCAGGGTGACGGTCAGGAACACCCAGACCGGCGAGGCGCCGAGCGTGCCGGCCGCGGCCTCCAGCCGGCGATCCACCGCCTCGATCGACAGGCGGATGGCGCGGACCATCAGCGGGAAGCCCATCACCCCGGCCGCCAGCGCGGCGCCGGTCCAGCGGAACGAGAAGACGATGCCGACCTGCGCCAGGACGGAGCCGATCGGCCCCATCTTGCCGAACAGCAGCAGCAGGATGTAGCCGGTGACCACCGGCGGCAGCACCAGCGGCAGGTGGACCACGCCGTTCAGGATCGACTTGCCCCAGAACCGGCCGCGCGCCAGGGCCAGCGCCACCAGCACGCCGAGCGGCAGGCTGACCACCATGGCCCAGAGCGACACCTTCAGGCTCAAGAGGATCGCGGTCAGCTCGTCGGGGGTAAAGTCGAACACGTATGCCTTCTCAAAGACCTCAGCCGAACGCTGTCATTGCCGGGCTTGACCCGGCAATCCAGGGGCCATCAAGAACGGTTCTGGCGGCCCCTGGATCCTCGGGTCAAGCCCGAGGATGACAGCTCAAAGCAGGGACCTTCCGTTTACTGCGCCACCACCGCAAACCCCTGCTTCTCGAACAGCGGCTTGGCGGCGGCCGATTTCAGGTAGTCGACGAAGGCCTGGGCCTCGGGCTTGTTGCTGCTGGCCAGCACCGCCACCGGATACAGGATCGGAGGGTGGCTGTCGGCCGGGAAGATGCCGATGACCTTGACTCCTGTGTCGGCCGCGGCGTCGGTCTGGTAGACGATGCCGAGCGGGGCCTCGCCGCGCGACACCAGCGCCAGGGTGGCGCGGACATTCTCGGCCTGGGCGACCTTGTCCTTCACCGAAGCCCAGACGCCGAGCGTCTCCAGCGCCGCCTGGCCGTATTTGCCGGCCGGCACCGCCTTGACGTCGGCCATGGCCAGGTGGCCGTCGCCCAGCGCCTTGGCCAGCTCGAAATTCGGGGCGATGGTCAGCTGCACCGTCGAATCCTTCGGCGCCACCAGCACGATGCGGTTGCCCAGCAGGGTCGCCTGCGTCTCCGGCTTGATCAGCTTGCGGTCGGCCAGATACGTCATCCAGTCGAGATCGGCCGAGATGAAGACGTCGGCCGGGGCCCCGGCCTCGATCTGCTTCGCCAGCGCCGAGCTGGCGGCGTAGGAGATCGTCGCCTTGTGCTTGGCATCGGCCTGCCACTGGGTGTTGATCGAGTCCAGCGCGTCCTTCAGGCTGGCGGCGGCGAAGACGGTGATGTCCTGCGCCCGGGCGCCGGCGGGTGCGCCGAAGGCCGTGGCCGCCCCAAGCGCCCCGGCCAGGAGCGCGCCGAGCCAGCCGCGTCGTGTGATCCGCATCGTCCTGTTCCCCGTTCCCGATTGCCGGCCGGTTGCCGGCCTGTCGGGCGCGATCTTACAGCGTCGCTATATCCGGGCAAACATTTCGCTAAAGGCCGCAGGCGGGTGTCACGACCGGCGCTTCAGCCCCTGCTCGGCCAGGATCGACCAGATCCCCTCGGCGCTGTCGGCGAAGTGGAACAGCTGCAGGTCGCGGGCGTCGATCATGCCGTGCTCGACCAGCGCGTCGAAGCCGATCACGGCACGCCAATAGGCCTGGTCGAACAGCACGACCGGCAGGGCCGAGGAGGACTTGCCGGTCTGGCGCAGGGTCAGGAGCTCGAACAGCTCGTCGAAGGTGCCGAAGCCGCCGGGGAACACCACCAGCGCATTGGCCCGCATCGCCAGGTGCATCTTGCGCATGGCGAAATAGTGGAAGCGGAAGGTCAGGGCCGGGGTGGACCAGGCGTTCGGCTCCTGCTCGTGCGGCAGGGTGATGTTGTAGCCGATGGTCGGCGCGCCGGCTTCGGCCGCGCCGCGGTTCGCCGCCTCCATGATGCCGGGGCCGCCGCCGGTGGCGATGACGTTGTCGCGCAGGCCGCCATGGTCGGTCAGGGCGCCGCCGCGCTCGGACGCGATGCGGCCGAATTCGCGCGCCTGGGCGTACCAATGGGCGTGGCGGCCGGGCCCGTCCTCGGTGGCGCGGGCGCTGCCGAAGACGACGATGGTCGAGCGCACACCCCAGGCCCGCAGCGACTCCTCGGCCTTGGCGTATTCCAGCATCAGGCGCACGCCGCGCGTGGAATCGCCGAGCAGGAAGTCCTGGTCGAGCTCCGGCAGGCGGTAGGAGGGCGACACGATCTGCGCCGCATTGGGACGGGTCGGACGGTCGGAGGCTGGCTTGCTCATCGCCCCTCTAAAGCAGATCGCGGGCCGGCCGGGAAGGGGGGCCTATGCCACACCCGTGCGGCGGCGTCCCCGCGCCCGTCAGGCCCAGTAGCGCCGGTTCAGGCTGATCCGGCGCTTCAGCGGGCGCGGGATTCGCGCCTCGCGGCGGCCGCAATGATAGGCGGCCAGCTTGATCGCGCTGCGCAGGATGGCGGACGGGATCGCCATCGGCTGGTGCCGGGCCAGGTGGCGCAGCTCCGACTGCACGAAGCGCTTGCCTTCGCCCCCGGCCTTGCCGAAGCGCTCCAGCAGCCAGGGGGCGCGGGCGTGCATCACGCCGACATCGAAATAGCGGCGGAACTCCTCGCCCAGGCCGTAGCAATGCGAATGATGCACCTGGGCGTCGGCGACATAGGCCTTGGCCCAGCCCGACAGCAGCATCCGGCCGGTCACCGCCGCGTCCTCGCCGAAGATGGTGCCGGAGGGGAAGCCGCCGACCATCTCCAGCGCCCGCCGGCGATAGGCGGCGAAGGAGTTGGAGCAGAAGCTCGCCTTGATCCCGGCTGCCGCGGCATCCTGCGGCCGCAGAACGAGGCTCTCGGGCGGGTAGTTGAACAGCCGGGCATGGGCCTCGATCGCCCCGGCGCCGAGATGCGGCAGTTGCCGGCCATAGGCGACGCCGACCTCGGGGTCGGCGAAGGCGGCGACGATCCGGGCGACGGTCTCGCCGTCCGCCGGCACCGCATCCTGGGTGAGGAAGACGACGACCTCGATCCGCGGCGACAGGCGGTTGACCGCGCGCTGGCGGGTGCCACCATGGTCGAACTGCGATTTCGGGATGACCACCACCTCGGCCCCGGCCGCCTGGAAGCGGGCCACCGTGTCGTCGGTCGAGCTGGAATCGATGACGAGGACGGACCGCGGCTGGAAGGACTGCATCTGCAGGGCCGGAAGCAGGGTGTCGAGATGCTTCGCCGCGTTCAGCGTCGGAATCACCAGCGCGACACGATCCTCGGCAATCTTCGGCCCGACCGCGGGCGCAGCCTTATCCGCATCCAAGGACATCATGCCCATCTCATCGTCTTGTGCAATGCAGCATTTGTACGGGAATTCGGCATCACAGGCCAGTCGCATTCATTCCTAGAAGAGGTTCGGAAGCATCCTGCTGTCGGCCGGGCGTCGCTTGACACGCCGAACCGACCCTAAACGCGCCAGATCCGATCTTGGTCCGGCGTCCCTGCTGCGGCACCGCACCGGTCAAGTCAACCTGCATTGGGGCGAGCCGGCGACAACATCCCCTCGACCAGCGCGATCTCATGCCGGACAAGCATCTGGCTGGCTGAAGCGGGCAAAATTGCGGCAGGATTAAGGTAATTCTTCCGCCTTTACTGGGTCGACTGGGGTCTCTTATTTTCGGGTGAAGTTTTGATCTGGCCGTATAGACATCGTTAGAGGCGTGAGGCAATATCCCGCCGCCGCCGAAGGATGCCTGACCGCCGACGCGTGGTGATCGAAGATGTACGACGCTGCAGCGCCCTGCGCTGCGCGTTTTCCGCAAACAGTCTGGACAACGGCCATCTGATGCGTTGGTTGAGCGCCCCCTTCCGCTGGTATCGTTCGCTCTATTTCGAACGTCCCTGGATGTTCATTCTCGTGACGCTGATCCTGTGCGAAGCCGCCGCCGTGGCCTTCATCCTGGTCAGCCCGAAGAAGTACACGGCATCGGCGATCATCATGCCGATCATCGCGGACAAGCCCGACCAGCGCCTGCTCGGCGGCGGCTCCAGCGACGGCGTCGCCAGCCTGCTGTTCGGCGGGCAGAAGGTGCCGCCGGAGTTCGACCGGTTCATGCAGACGCTGGCCAGCACCTCGCTGGCCGAACGCCTGCTGCAGGATCCTGAGTTCCTCCAGGCCTTCTTCGCCGGTGAATGGGATCCCGAGACCCGGAGCTGGGTGGCGCCGCGGGGGCCGGTCGCCTGGATCAAGGGGCAGGTGGAGAAGGCCGCCGGCCTGCCGCCCTACACCCCGCCCAGCGCCGACCGGATCCGGGACGCCATCCAGAACATCATCAACATGAAGTCCGGTGTTGCGAGCAACGCGCAGGTCCTCACCTACGATCACACCGACCCGCAGGCGGCGCTGTACGTGCTGCGCACCGTCATCAGCGACAACGACCAGATCAACCGGGAGCAGATCGCCAGCCAGATCTCGTCCCTGATGAGCCGCATCAACGCCCTGCTGTCCTCGACCACCGACCTGACCATGCGCGATACGCTGATCCCGCTGCTGGTCGAGCAGCGCCGCCGGCAGTTGGCGGTGCAGGGCGACACGCCCTTCGCCATCGACGTGATCGACCCGCCGACGGTGTCGGTCCAGCCGACCTCTCCCAAGCCGCTGCTGCTGCTGGTCATCATCGGCGTCTTTGCCATCTTTGCCGCCTCCTCCGCGCTGATCTTCCGCATCACCCTGCGCGGGCTCGGGGATCTGGCGAACGCCACGAAATGACCAGCGACGGCTATCTCTACACCTTCTCGTGGAGCCTGCCGGGCCTGTCCTGGATGGGTTTCGCCCTGTTCCTGGTCGGCACGACCAAGATGCTGTCGTTCTTCGTCTTTCCCAGCATCCGGAACGTGCCATTCATCCTGTCCATTCCCTTCGTCGTTATCGCGGTCGGCTGGGGCTCCTTCTGGTGGACGAACCAATACATCGCGGGGGAGGGGCTGAGCCAGGGCACCGCCGAATTCTTCCTCATGATCCTGGCGATCGGGTCGGCGATGACGTGCCTGTCGGCGGTCGCGACGGTCCGGGCGCTGGCCACCCCGCGCGGCTATGCGGTGTTCAACGGTCTTCTGGTCGATGACGTGACCCGGGGGGCCGGGCTGCTGCTGTCGATCTCGGCCATGCTCATGCTGGCCGTGGCGGCAGCCTCCATCAGCGCGTTCTACATGCTCACAGGCGTGGTACCGGCCTTTGCCGATAATCCGCTGGTCGCCAAGTATTTCGCCGGCGAATACACCGCCCGGACGGCACCCTATATGGCGCTGTTCCGGGGCGGCATGGTTCTGTACCAGGTCGGGACGTTGATCGGCATCCTGCTGCTGCCGGTGCGGGTCAATGTCGGGCGGATCATGATCTTCCTCCTGCTGGGCCTGCTGGCCTGCACCGCGGTGCTGGCGCTGCTGTCGCTCCGCCGGGGCGCCGCGGCCCAGCCGATCGTCGAAGGGCTGCTGATCCTGCTGCTGATCCGGGGTCGCCTCGGCTGGGTCATCGCCGGCGTGGCGACCTATGTGCTGGTCTTTACCTTCGGCTCCGCCGTCAACCAGATCCTGTTCTATATGCTGGGGCTGAGGACCGAGGTCGGGCTCGATGCGATCATCAAGGGGCTGTCGGACATCTATGACCTCTGGTGGTTCATGGACGCCTATGACAAGGCGGGACCGGACCCGACCATGGGCATGACGGTGTTCGGCGGGCTGGTGCCCTACGACTTCCAGTGGAATCCCGCCAACTACACGAAGTGGATCATCGGCGCGGACCCGAACACGGGGTCGGGCGGATTCCGGCTGCCGATGTCGGTCTGGGGCTACGACGCCTTCCGCTACCCCGGCATCGTCCTCTGGTCGGCGGTCGACGGGTTCACGGTGGTGGTCCAGGCCTTCCTGTTCCGGCTGGTTGTCGGGAAGGGAGGCAGCCGATATGTCCTGGCCATCAACATCATCACCTACAAAGTCGTTTTCCTGATCTGCAACAACCTGCTGCAATGGAGAATCGATGACGTTCTGATGATGATCATGTTCCTGATGCTCCGGCTGGCTCCGGCCATGACCCGGCTGCTGGGGCGCAGGCAGCCGAAGAGTATTGTGCCGCAAACGGGTTGAGGCGTGTGGGGGTCGCAAACACGCTTCGTCGATTGCCCTGGAAGGTGGGGGTTATGAGCATCAAGCAGACTATTAAGAACATTGTCCCAGCGCCGGTCTTTTCCGTGATCCGGGACGTTCCCTGGGCGATCCGGGACTTCGTCGACCGCGGGGCGCAGGATCAGGTGATGCCGCCGCTGCGCCTGATGCGCGACGGCCCGCGAGGACGGGAGGTCTGGACCCAGAACGGCCGGGAGGCGTTGCACTTCTACCGCGACGTGCTGCAGCTCGACCGCAGCGCCGTCATGCTGGACATCGGCAGCGGCATGGGGCGCAAGACGATTCCGCTGCTGTCCTATCTGGACGACACGGCCCGCTACATCGGCCTCGACATCGACCGGGACCAAGTGCGGTGGTGCAGCCGCAACATCACGCCGCGAAACTTCCGCTTCACCTTCATCCATGTCGACCTGTTCAACAAGTTCTACAACCATTCCGGCGCCATCCCGCCGTCCAAGTTCGTCCTGCCCTTCCCGGACAATTCCTTCGACGTCGTCTCGCTGTGGTCGGTCTTCACCCACATGTATCCGGACGACGTGGCGCATTACCTCGCCGAGATCGGCCGCGTGCTGCGCCCCGGCGGCCAATTGGCGGCGTCGTACTACCTGATCAACGACGACGCCCTGGCCGGCCTGAAGAACGGCACCATCGATCTCACCCTGTATCCAGGCGACCGCTACTGGACCAACAATCCGAACATCCCCGAGGACCTGACCGCGCTGGACGAGGCCTGGCTGCGCGGCGCCTATGCCGCGGCCGGCCTGACCATCGAGACCATCCTCCGCGGCGGCTGGACCGGCGCCAAGGTCGATCCGGAGCTGGTCAGCATGAACCGGCAGGACATCGTCGTGGCCCGGGCCGCGACGCCGGCGGGTGCCGCGGCCTGAGGCCGAGGACCGCTCCTGCCAGCCATCTTCCAGAGGTCGTAAACCGATGAGCAACAGCAGCCGCGTCGTCCTCGTCACCGGCGGGGCCGGCTATATCGGCAGCCATGCCTGCAAGGCGCTGGCGGCGGCCGGTTTCGCTCCGGTCGTGCTCGACAACCTGTCCCGCGGCCATCGCGACTTCGTCAAATGGGGCCCGCTGGAGCACGCCGATATCGGCGACGCCGCGGCGCTCGACCGGGTGATGGCGCGGCACCGGCCGGTGGCGATCCTGCATTTCGCGGCGTTGACCTATGTCGGCGAGTCGGTCGGCGATCCTGCGACCTACTACCGCAACAATGTCGCGGGATCGCTGTCCCTGCTCGAGGCGGCCCGGCGCCACGACGTCCGCCATCTCGTCTTCTCCAGCACCTGCGCCACCTATGGCCTGCCGGAGCGCATGCCGATCGTGGAGGACACGCCGCAGGCGCCGATCCACCCCTATGGCGCATCGAAGCTGATGATCGAGCGCATGCTGGGGGATTTCGCCGCGGCCTACGGCCTGCGCTGGACGGCGCTGCGCTACTTCAACGCCTGCGGCGCCGATCCCGACGGCGAGGTGGGGGAGCGGCACGACCCCGAGACCCATCTGATCCCGCTGACGCTGATGGCGGCGGCGGGCCGGCTGCCCCATATCCGGCTGCTCGGCAACGACTACCCGACCAAGGACGGCACCTGCGTCCGCGACTACATCCATGTCGCCGACCTGGCCGACGCCCATCTGCGCGCCCTGCGCTACCTGCTCGATGGTGGTGAGCCGCGGGCCTTCAACCTCGGCACCGGCACCGGCCACACCGTGCTCGACGTGATCCGGACGGCCGAGCGCGTCACCGGCCGGCCCATCCCGGTGGAGCTGGCGCCGCAGCGCTCCGGCGACGCGGCGGAGCTGGTGGCCGACCCCTCCCTCGCGGCATCGGTTCTCGGGTTCCGCCCTGCCTTCGACCTGGAGGAGTCGATCCGGACGGCCTGGAGGTGGTACCAAAGCGAGATCGGTGGGGCGTGACGGCCCGGCGATGCGGCCTCGTCGATGATCGTTTGACGATGCGGCCGGGACAGCAGACGACACGCCGTCTCCGGTCCGGCGAGCATGACCGGTGCGAGACCAGCTGAGCGGATCTGGGCGGATCAATGTCGAAAAGATTGGAAACCCGCATGATGCGGGCCGCGCCTTGGGCGGTCGCTGAGGCGGTCTCCAACGCATTGGCGGGCGTGGCCTCGATCTTCGTGGCGGGCTGGCTCCTGACGCCGGCCGATATCGGCCGCGCCGGCATCGTGATCGGTCTCGTCATGCTGCTCGGCCTGGCGACGGGGCTGGGAATCCAGGAATCCCTGATCCGCCATCGCTCGGTGCATGCCAGCGTCACCGATACCGCCTTCACCGGCCTGATGGCGTTGGGGGCCGCCGGCTTCGCCGTGTGCTGGGTGGTGGCCGCACCGATCGGCTGGTTCTTCGACGACCCGACACTGTTCTCCCTGCTCGGCGCGACCAGCTTCCTGCTGCTGCTCAACGCGGTCATGGCGGTGCCGACCGCGCTCCTCACCCGCAAGATGCGGGCGAATGTGCTGACCCGCCGGATGATGCTGTCGCGGATCTCGCAGGTGGTCGTCATCGGCGTCCTCGGCTGGCTCGGGGCCGGGGCCTGGGCCATGGTCGGCGGCGTGCTCATCTCCAATGCGCTGTCCGCCATCGTGCTGTGGCGGGCGATGCCGCGGGTGCCGCGGCTGCGGTTCGACTGGGGCGAGTTCCGCTCGCTGGCGTCCTTCGGCGGCTCGATGAGCATCGAATTGCTGCTGTGGCAGGGCACCACCCGCCTCTTCGCGCTGCAGGTCGGCTATTTTCACGGCGTCGTGGCTCTGGGGTACTTCCAGTTCGCCCAGCGGGTGGTGGAGGAAGCCGGAAACCTGATCCAGGCCAATGTCGTCCGTTTCGGCCTGTCGTTCTTCGCCGATCTCGACCGCAGCGACCGCAATGCGAACCGGGCGTTCCTGACGGGGACGAGCCTGATCACGCTCGCCGGCGGCGTCCTGTTCATCGGGGTGGCGCTGGTGGCGGGGGATCTCGTGCCGCTGATCTTCGGCGCCAGGTGGCAGCCCGCGGCCCCCCTGATGCAGATCTTTGCCGTGGCGGCGTTCTTCCCGCTGTCGCGGGCCCTGGCCGGCCCATTGCTGCGGGCCAAGGGGCATCAGAACGCCATGGTCCTGTACGGCCTCGTCGCCTGCGGGATCACGCTGGCCAGCGGCTTCGTCACGGCCGAGCAGGCGCTGGTCGTCGTGGTGCTTGGGTGGGCCGCCCGCAATCTGGTTTCGCTGCCCTGGAGCTACGTCATGGTGAGCCGCTACGGCCGAATCCCGGTCCGCGACCAGGTGGTATTCATAGCCCGTCCGCTCGCGCCGATGGCGGCGATGATCGCCGCGGTCCTGCTGACGCAGCATCTGCTTGCCGACGCGCCGGCCGTGCTTCGGCTGGTCTCGGCGATCCTGGTCGGCCTGATCACCGCCGCGATCACCGTGCCGCTGTTCAATTGGCGAATGATCAGCGAGCTGCGCCAACGGATCGGGCGCTTGCGGGGCGGCGGCGCCGGCGCGTGACGGGAGGGATGCGTCACGGCATTGCCATCTTTCTCGGCTCTATACTATAACCTCCGTCGAACTCCGGACGCGGCCTGCTGTATATCTCTCCGTTTGATCAATAGGGCGAGTCTCTCAAGCTCGGAAGGCGTGGTGCAAGATGCACGGCATGGATTATCTGAAGAACCGCCTTTCTGTCATTGATCAATATATAAAGCCCGGTAGTCGAATCCTATATATCGACTATCCACTGCACTTCAATGTTGGGGATCTTCTGATCCTCAAGGGGACTGAGGCATTCTTTGCGGATCGGCGGTACGACGTGACCCGGCGTTACTCGTATTTCGGCTTTCCGTGGCACGAGCGCAACTTCCCGGTGGTGCCGAAGGATGTCACGATCGTGCTGCATGGCGGCGGCAATTTCGGCGACATCTACTATCCGCACCAGCTTCTGCGGGAAAAGATCATCAACCATTATCGCGATCACCGGATCGTGATCTTTCCGCAGACCATGCATTTCAGCGAGCCGGCCCGGATGCGCCAAGCCGCCGAGGTCATGTCGCGGCACAAGGACCTGCACTTCCTGGCGCGGGACCAGCGGACCTACGACGTCTTCCGGAGCGAATTCTCGAACAACACCGAGCTGTGCCCGGACATGGCGCATTTCCTGTGGGGGAAGCTGCCGCGGAAGGCGCCCGGCGCCACCGGCGGCGGCACGATGTGGATGATGCGCCGGGACGAGGAGACGGTCGCCGTCCCCGAGATGTTCCGGGGCCAGATCGACCAGCCGCTCGACTGGTCGGACTTCACCACCCGTCAGGATCGGATGGTCAACCTGCTGACCCGCCGGACGGACCAGGTCAACGGGGTGACCGGCCGCAAGCTGGTTCCGGTCGAGCGCTTCTGGTACGGCTACACCGACCGCATGGTGGCGAAGTCGATCGACCGGATCCTGGCCTATGACCGGATCGTGACGTCGCGCATGCACGGCCACATCCTGGCCTGCCTGCTGGGCATGAAGACGGTCCTGCTCGACAATTCCTACGGCAAGAACTCGACCTATTTCGAGGCGTGGACCAGCCGCGTCGACGATTGCGAGCTGTTTGCGGCCTAGAGGCGGGAAATGATGCAGGTCTCAACGCCCAAGCTGTCGGTCATCATCCCGACCTACAACGTCGAAGACTACGTCCAGGAGGCGGTCGATTCGCTGCTCCGGCAGACCGCCCCGGTGCATGAGATCATCATCGTCGACGACGGCTCGACGGACGGGAGCGGGCGGCTCGTCGACCGGCTGTACGGCCATATCCCGAACGTCAGGATCCTGCACACCAGGAATTGCGGCCTGGGCGAAGCCCGCAACAACGGGGTCGCGGTCGCCACCGGCGACTTCATCTACTATCTCGACTCGGATGACGTGCTGGACCCGGATTTCGTCCGATCCTTCTACGAGGTGCACAGCCGGCATCCGGAGATCGACCTGTTCTGCTTCTCGACGTTCTCCTTCACCGGCCCGGCGCAGGATGCGGCGAATTCGGTCGCGGTCCGCTACAACCTTGGCCTCGAAGGTCCGTTCCCGAGCGGCGAGGACGCCTTCAATGCCCTGTACCGGCGGCGCAGTTTCTATGCGATGGCCTGGCTGCATATCCATCGCCGCTCGGTCTCCCGCGACAACGGCATCAAGTTCCTGCCGATCCTGCATGAGGATGTCGAATACACGCCGCGGCTGTTCATGAAGGCGGGGCCGACCTATCTCAGCAGCCGCGATTTCTACCTCTGGCGCATCCGGCAGAACTCGATCTCGTCCAGCAAGCTGACCGAACGCCATGTCATCGGCTATATCCGCTCGATGGCGGCGATGCAGGGCCTCATCGACAACGCCGGACTGAAGCCCGAGACGCGCCGGAACCTGCGCCGCTTCAAGACGCGCCTCCTGGGCATCACGATGGGCATGATGCGCTCGGGCGAGTTTCCGCTCGACCATCCCGAGCTGCGCTCGGTTCCGAAGATGGCCCGGCGCCGCGCCTGGGCCAATCCCAAGCTCTTCCTGGTCACCCACTGTTTCCCGGCGTTCCGGGCGGCGAAGGCGGCCAAGCGGATGCTGCGTCAGGCGTTGCGCAGCGCCTGACGCCGACGCTCCTGGCGCCTACGCGTCCGCCGCCGCCCGCAGGGCGCGCCTGACGCCGTCGGCGCAGCGGTCCCAGGTGAAGCCCCGCGCCCGCTCCAGCCCTGCCGCCCGCCGGGCCTCGACGGCCGCCGTCGGGCCGCGCAGCACCTCGACCAATCCGTCGGCGATGGCGCCGGCATCATGCGGGTCGACCAGCAAGGCGGCCGGCCCGACGATCTCGGCCATCACGGTGTCGCGGCTGGTCACCACGGGCGCCCCTGCCGCGAGCGCTTCGAGCGGCGGCAGGCCGAACCCTTCGTACACGGACGGATACAGGAAGGCCGATGCGCCGGCATAGAGGCCGGGCAGCAGGGCGTCGTCGACGTAGCCCAACAGCCGGACATTCGGGATCTCGGCCCCCAGCGCGGCGTCCTTGAAGATGCGCGGGTTGCTCAGGCCGCCGCCGATCGCCAGCACCGCATCGCGACCCAGCTTCGGCTGCGCCAGCCGCCAGGCCTCGATCGCCCGCTCCAGGTTCTTGCGCGGCTCCAGGGTGCCGATGATCAGCACATAGGGCCGGCCGGCGAGATCGTAGCGGGCCAGGGCCTCCCCGGGCGCGGCATTGAAGAAGCGCGGATCGACGCCGGGATAGGCGACGTCGATCCGGTCGAGCGGCCGGCCGGACAGCTCGGCGATGCGGCCGGCCGAGAACTGCGACACCGTCAGCACCCGCGCCGCCCGCCGGGCGACCGAGGTGACGATCATCTTGTACCAGGCGGCAAAGCGCGGCGTGAACCATTCCGGATGATCGACCGGCGACATGTCGAGGATCGACACCACCTGCCGCCGCCGGATCACCGGGCCGGTGTTGGCGGGGCTCCACAGCACCGCGTCACGGCGATGGAGCGCCAGCGGGCCCTGCTCCCAGAGATGGCCGAGCATCCCTTTCGCCGGGGTTCGTGGGGCGATCGTGTCATGGGGGCCGACGCGGCCCAGGAGCTCGGTCAGATAGCGCTGGGCCCCGGTGACGCTGTCGCGCAGGATCCGGGTGTTCACCACCACCGGGCGGCCCCCGACGGCGCTGTCGTCGATCGCAGCTGTCAACATGCTCTCCGTCGTTTCCCGTCCAATCGAACGACCCAGTAGCCCAAGGCCGCTCCCAATCCCAGGGGAATCGGGCCGACACCGGCCGAGCCCCGCGATTCGAAGTCGGGCAGCCGTCTACACCGGACTCCGGGGCAGAGTTGCGGCGGCGAGGCTGCTAGGCATGGTCGCCCGGATCGGATACGAAACGGACGGGGGGTCGCCCGCCATAAACGGACATGGCGGCTTGCTTTCGTCCGCAGCGACGCCGTGGGGGCGATGCCTGCGGTATATCGCAGGCCATCGGCTGCGTGGGCCAACATATAAAGGCGATGGGACAGAACGATATGAAGACGGCGCTCATCACCGGTATCACTGGCCAGGACGGGGCCTATCTTGCCCAGCTTCTGCTGGAGAAGAACTATCTCGTCTACGGAGCCTATCGGCGGACCAGCTCGACCAACTTCTGGCGGATCGAGGAACTCGGCATCGCCGGCCATCGCGACCTGCATCTCGTGGAGTTCGATCTGACCGATCTGGGAGGCATCGTTCGCCTCATCGAGCAGGCCGGCCCGTCGGAGGTCTACAACCTCGCGGCCCAGAGCTTCGTCGGCGTGTCGTTCGCGCAGCCGCGCACCACGGCCGAGATCACCGGCGTCGGTGCGCTCAATGTGCTCGAGGCGATCCGCATCGTCGACCCGAAGATCCGCTTTTATCAGGCCTCCACGTCGGAGATGTTCGGCAAGGTGCAGGCCATGCCGCAGGATGAGCTGACGCCGTTCTGGCCGCGGAGCCCCTACGGTGTCGCCAAGCTCTATGCGCATTGGATGACGGTCAACTACCGCGAATCCTATGGCCTGTTCGGCACCAGCGGGATTCTCTTCAATCACGAATCGCCGCTCCGTGGTCTCGAATTCGTGACCCGCAAGATCTCCGATTCCGTGGCGAAGATTCATCTCGGCACGCTGGATGTGCTCGAGCTCGGCAATCTCGACGCCAAGCGGGATTGGGGGTTTGCCAAGGAATACGTGGACGGGATGTGGCGGATGCTGCAGGTCGACCAGCCGGACACCTATGTCCTGGCGACGAACCGCACCGAGACGGTCCGCGACTTCGCCACGATGGCATTCAAGGCCGTCGGCACCACCGTGGTCTGGGACGGTGCCAACGAGGCGGAGACCGGCCGCTGCCAGGACACCGGCAAGCTGCTGGTCCGGGTCAATCCCAAAGTCCATCGCCCGGCCGAGGTCGATCTGCTGATCGGCAATGCGGAGAGGGCGAAACGGGACCTCGGCTGGGAGCCCAGGACGACGCTCGAAGAGCTGTGCTCGATGATGGTTGAGGCGGATGTGAAGAGGAACCGACGTGGCGTCACATTCTGAGGCGGCCGGGCGCGTCCTGGTCACCGGAGCGTCCGGCTTCACCGGACACCATGTCGTCGGCGAGCTCCTCCAGGCGGGCTATTCCGTGCACGGGACCGGGCACCAGGCGCCTGCCGATGATCGCGTGAGCGTGACCGCCGTCGACATCCTCGACGCATCGGCCCTGCGCGACTTCGTGCTGCAGGTCCGGCCCCGGCAGGTCGTTCATCTGGCCGGGATCTCGTTCGTCGCCCACAGCAATGTCGATGCGATCTACCGGGCGAATATCGTCGGCACCCGCAACCTTCTGACCAGCCTGCTGGACCTCGAGGAGAAGCCCGAATCCGTGATCCTGGCGAGCAGCGCCAGCGTCTACGGCAACACCGCCTCGGCCGCGCCGGTGCCGGAGACCGTGCCGCTCCGTCCCGCCAACGACTACGGCATCAGCAAGATGGCGATGGAGCATGTCGCGGCGATGTTCGCCGACCGTCTGCCCGTCACCATCGTGCGGCCGTTCAACTATACCGGGGTGGGGCAGGGCGAGAGCTTTCTGCTGCCCAAGATCGTCAGCCACTTCCGGAAACGGGAGCCGACCATCAGGCTCGGAAATCTCGACGTCTCGCGCGACTTTTCCGATGTCCGCCAGGTGGCCTGGGCCTATCGGCGGCTGTTGGCGAGCGAGGTGGCGGACGGCGTGTTCAACATCTGCTCCGGCCGGGCCTGGTCCCTGGCCGAGATCCTGCAGATGATGGCGGAGATCGCCGGCTACGAGATCGCCGTCGAAGTGGACCCGGCCCTGGTCCGCGCCAATGAGCTGAAATGGGTGTGCGGCGACGGGCAGCGGCTGCGCGCGACGGTCGGGGAGCTGCCGCCCCTGTCGCTGCGCCAGACGCTGGAATGGATGTACCGGGCCGGCTGACCGACCGGGCGGGCGCGGCGGGTCAGTGGCCCATGCTCTCCGACACGATCTCGACCACGATCTTGCCGGTGCCGTTGACGCGGAATTCGGGGCTCTTGCCCGCCAGCCAGCGCATCTCGATCTTGCCGCCATCGGCGGCGTTCTGGTCCTGCAGCACCGACATCTGATCCGCCTTTTCCTCGCCCGTGGCCCGGGTGAGGCGGGCATGCAGCGCCGGGCCCTGGCCGGCCCGGCTGACGATGTAGACCTGGCCGCTACCCTGGGTCATCGGCTGGTCGAACACCGGCTGCCATTCACCGCCGGCGACCGTCCGGGTCTCGTCGAACATGCGGAACCGGGTGTCCGGGGTCGCGGCGTTCGAGACGTCGAGGCCGTTCGGCTCGAGCAGCACCCGCTGGGTCGACGGATTGCCGATATAGAGCCGGTCGGCAACGTTCAAACCCCCCGCCCGGCAGTTCTGGAAGCTGGCTTTCATCGCGCCGGAGCTGGGGTCGGTGATCGCCAGCTCCAGCCCGAAGGTGACGTGCCGGAAATCGGCCCGGGCCACGAACTGGCCGCTATGATTGGCGACGTCTTCGTCCAGAACCCGGCCCTTCGTGCCCTTGCCGTCGGTGACGAACTCGTCTCCGGTCGAATCGATCCCGGCGAAGTACCGCCCGCCGAAGATCGCCACGTCCCTCTCCTTGCCGGTGGCGATCCATATGCTGCCGCGGGAGGTGATGTTGTTGATGTGGCCCTTGCTGGCCGGATCCGTCCAGACCACCCGGCCCGACTTGGCGTTGCTGTAGAGGTAGCAGCCGTTGAAGGACAGCAGGTTGATCGAACGGCCGAGCACCTCGATGCCGTGGCCGCCGCAGGCGCTGAAGAGCGCATTCTGGCAGTCGATCACCAGCTTGGCGCCGTACCAGATGCAGCGGTCGAAGCTGACCGGCCCGCCGGGGCAGAAGGCGCTGATGGCGGTGGCGTCGGACTCGGCCGGCTGCGGCCTCCCCACGACGCAGCCGACGAAGCTGCTGTCCTCGTTGTGCAGGGCCTGCCACCCCAGGGGGCCGGCATAGTTCTCGATCCAGATGTTCTCGTAGCGGTTCATCTGGGCCTTGCCGAGGCCCTTCGGCCAGCCGGTGTCGATGCCGCCGCACTGGCCGTTGCCGTCGACCACGAAGGCGCGCAGCAGCAGCCCGGCGGTGGCCTGGGCGTTGAGCACGAAGCCCTGCGTGCCCGGCTTGGCTTTCAGCCTGGAGCCGCGCCCGTCGCCCTCGATGCCGGGGCCGTGCATCGACTGCTGGCCGTCGGTCTGGTTGGTGCCGAAGCGCAGATTGCCGACCAGGTAGGTGCCGCTCGACAGATAGATCGCCCGGTTGGTGTCGAACGCCCGCTGGACCGCGTCGGTGTCGTCCGTGGCGCCGTCGCCCAGGGCGCCGAACCAGCGGACATCCACGGCGCCTTTGGCCAGGCGGATCCAGCGGCCGGCCGATGCCGAGCCGCGGAACGCCAGCCCGCCATCCTCCGGGGCTTCCGATTTGGCGTCCCAATAGAACTGGCCGCCGCCGCCGTCGCCCGGCCGGTGATAGCCGAGCACCAGGGCGGCGCCGGAACCCTCCAGCGCCGCCAGGTCGGCGACGGTCTCAATGCAGCTCAGCGCAACGGTCGCCACGGGACCCTCCGTCCGGATCGTCTCGTCCCTTAACACCGGCTGGCCGCGATTGTGCCACGACGCCGCCATGCCGCGACCGAACGCCCGGGCCAGAGTCGCAGCGGCACGGGCGGCCGGTCGTTGGGGGGACGAATCAGCTATCGTCGACAACGGCAGGCGTCCGCACCAGGTTGCAGCACCTTTGCGGCAAGCCGGGCGGGCGGATGCGGTGCCGCCGGCTCGATGCCCTGAGCGCAGCGGCACACGGCCTGGCTCTGCTCGCCGCAGCCGATGCCAGACTATCGGAGGATCAATGTGTCGCGCCGCTGGTCAGTATGCCCATGCCGTGGCGATACTGCTCCGGCAGGCCGGCCTCCTGGCAGAATCGGCTGTAGCCGATCCGGGCCTTCCAATCGTTCCCTTCCGGGCAATCATCCACCAGGATGGCGCCGCCCGGGGCAAGCCGTGGCCAGAAGCGCTTCAGCGCGTGATAGGTCGGCTCCGCGAGGTCGACGTCGGCCAGCACGACCGAGCAGGATGCCGGCAGCTTGCTGTCCGGGATCGTCGTGATGTCGCCCTGGATCAGCGTGACGTCCCCGGCATTGTGGCGCCGCAGGATCTTCGCGACCAGCCGCTTCGAACTGCCGGAGAACATGTGCCGGTTGCCGGTCGGCGTTCCCCGCCCTACGTCGTCGGAAAACTGCTGCTCGACGAACCCGTCGAACGTGTCGTAGCAGATATATTTTTTGTTGATTCCCAGCCGCGTGATCATATTTTGGGCCACGGCTGCCGTCCCGCCCAGATTGCAGCCGATTTCCACGATGTCTCCCGGTACGTCTCTGTATTCGATCAGGTAATGCAGATACAGATACAGCCGTTCCGGAGCCAGACACGTCGGTGGATACCGATACAGCAGCGGAACCAGAGACGATCGAGCCATTTCCTTGAGTTTGTGTTTCATCATATTGCGATCCCCCATTCCTCGAATCTCGGAAACGATACCCAGAGCAACCGGCTGAAGGAGCATTGCTTGTTGACTGCCACGCCGAGGCTCGACCCAGGTATCCAGAGGCCGTCGACTTCTGGATTTGCAGGTCAGGCCCGGCAATGACAGGGAAAGGACGGACGCAACGTGGCTCAGCCTCCCACCCGGACGTGGCTCAGCCTCCCACCCGATTGCCCGGAACGATACCAGTGGCCGCTAGATTGTAAACAGCAGATCGAACACGGTGCACGGCTCGAAGCGGGACAGATCCGAGACCGGGCTGATGCCGCCGTCGGTCGAGAAGGTCCGGTAGCAGCCTCCGTCCGGATCGTCTCGTCCCTTAACCGCCCGGTCGTTTGGGGGGACGAATCAGCTATCGTCGACAACGGCAGGCGTCCGCACTAGGTTGCAGCGCCTTCGGCATCGCGTCGTCTGGGTGGGGGGTATCTTGGTTCAGGTGGTTGGTACCGATATCGAGGACGTCAAGCTCATCAAGCTGCGCGTGTTCGGCGATGAGCGTGGCCGCTTCTTCGAGACCTGGAACTTGCAGAAGTTCACCGAAGCCGGGCTGCCGATGACTTTCGTCCAGGACAACCAGGCCAGCAGCGCCGCCGTCGGCACCATGCGCGGCCTGCACTACCAGATCGCGCCGCACGCCCAGGGCAAGCTGATCGGCGTGCTGCGCGGCTCGATCTACGACGTCGCGGTCGACATCCGCCGCGGCTCGCCCACCTTCGGCCGGCGGGTGGGGGTGACGCTGACCGCGGCCGAGCCCTCGCGGATCTGGATCCCGGTCGGCTTCGCCCATGGCTACGTCACGCTCGAGCCCGACACCGAGGTGGTCTACAAGGTCACCGCCGGCTACGCCCCGCAGGCCGAGGGCGGCCTCCGCTGGGACGACCCGGCGCTGGGCATCGACTGGCCGATCGCGCCGGCCGAGATGATCGTCAACGACCGCGACCGCAACTGGCCGCGCCTCGCCGACGCCCCCGCCCATTTCCATCACGGTGCAGCATGACCATCTTCGTCACCGGCGGCGCCGGCTTCATCGGCTCGGCCCTGGTCCGCCAGCTGGTCGCCGACGGCGAGACCGTCGTCACCATCGACAAGCTGACCTATGCCGGCAACCTCGACAATCTGGCGGGTTTGGACGCCACCGGCCGGCACCGCTTCGCCCGGGCCGACATCTGCGATGTCGACGCCATGCGGGCCCTGTTCGGCGAGCATCGGCCGGACATCGTCTACCACCTGGCGGCCGAGAGCCATGTCGACCGGTCGATCGACGACCCGCTGGCCTTCGTCCGCACCAATGTGATGGGCACCGGCAGCCTGCTGGCCGCGGCGCTGGAGCACTGGCGCGGCCTGCCCATGGGCAACGGCTTCCGCTTCCTGCATGTCTCGACCGACGAGGTCTATGGCGAGCTCGACGCCACCGGCCTGTTCTCCGAGACCAGCCCGTACCAGCCGAACTCGCCCTATTCCTCCAGCAAGGCCGGCTCCGACCATTTGGCCCGAGCCTGGCACCGCACCTACGGCCTGCCGGTGATGGTGTCGAACTGCTCGAACAATTACGGGCCCTACCAGTATCCGGAGAAGCTGATCCCGGTCGTCACCCTCAACGCGCTCGAGGGCAAGAAACTGCCGATCTACGGCAAGGGCGAGAATGTCCGCGACTGGATCCATGTCGACGACCACGCCGCCGGGCTGCGGGCGATCGTCGCCAAGGGCCGCCCGGGCGAGACCTATCTGATCGGCAGCCGGTCGGAGCGCACCAACATCGACCTGGTGCGCCAGATCTGCCGCATCCTGGACGAGCTGCAGCCGGCGGCGAAGCCCTATGACAGCCTGATCACCTACGTCACCGACCGGCCGGGCCACGACGCCCGCTACGCCATCGACCCGACCAAGGCCGAGACCGAGCTGGGCTGGCGGCCGCAGCACAGCCTGGAGCAGGGGCTGCGCGAGACCGTCGCCTGGTACATCGCCAACCGCGACTGGTGCGCACGGGCCGGTGAGCGCAGCCGCATCGGCCTCGGGCACGCGGCATGACGCTGGTCGTCTTCGGCGCCGGCGGCCAGGTCGGACGCGAGCTGGCCGGGCTGGCCGCGGCGCAGGGCCTCGCCGTGCGGGCGTTGGCGCGGCCGGAGGTCGACATCACCGACGCTGCTGCGGTGGCCGAGGCCGTGCGCGGCGCCGATTTCGTCGCCAACTGTGCCGCCTACACCGCGGTCGACAAGGCCGAGACCGAGCGCGACCAGGCCTTCGCCGTCAACGCGACCGGGCCCGGCGTGATCGCCCGGGCCTGCGCCGAGACGGGGGCCGTCCTGCTGCACATCTCGACCGACTACGTCTTCCGCGGCGACGGCGACCGGCCGTGGCGCGAGGACGACCCGATCGCGCCGCTCTCGGTCTACGGCGAGAGCAAGGCGGCGGGGGAGGCGGCGGTGCGGGCGGCGCTGCCGCGCCACGTCATCCTGCGCACCGCCTGGGTCTTCGCCGCCCACGGCAGCAACTTCGTCCGCACCATGCTGCGGGTCGGCGCCGAGCGGCCGGAGCTGCGCATCGTCGCCGACCAGCGCGGCGGTCCGACCGCGGCGGCCGACATCGCCGCGGCGATCCTGGCGATCCGCGAGCAAGCCCTGGCGCCGGGCTTCGATGGCTGGGGCACCTTCCACTTCGCCGGCGCCCCGGCCACGACCTGGCACGGTTTCGCCACCGCGATCTTCGCCGAGAAGGGCGGTACCGCCCCGGTGTTGCACGCGATCGCGACCTCGGACTACCCGACCCCGGCCCGGCGCCCGTCGAACTCGGTGCTGGATTGCGGCAAGATCGACCGGGTGTTCGGGCTGGCGCAGCCCGATTGGCGGCGGGCGCTCTCCGCCGTGGTGCGGGCGCAGTAGCGCCGCAGATCAAGTCAGGCCTGGGGGTGATGGGTGGCTGACGTTCTGGTGATCGGGCGGGCGAGCTTTCTCGCCCGCAGCTTCGTCGAAGCCCATGACGCCGGCGGACTCCGCCACGCCGCCTGGGCCGATGTGGCGCGGCCGGAGACCTTCGACGGCATCGGCTGCGTCGTCAACTTCGCCATCGACCCGCGCTACCAGCGCGAGGCCTATGACCCGGCGCTCGACTGCGACCGCACCGTGGCCGAGGCGATCGGCCGGGCGCAGGGCGACGGCCGCATGCCGGCGGATGCGCATGTGGTGATGGTCAGCACCCGCAAGGTCTACGGCCCGGCCGGGGACGCGCCGCTGGTCGAGGCCCGGACTCCGGCGCCGCAGGACGCCTATGGCCGCAACAAGCTGGTGACCGAACAGCTGCTGCAGGACCGGTTCGGCCCCAACCTCACCATCCTGCGCCTGTCCAACATCTTCGGCTTCGAGGATCTGCCCGGCCGCCGCACCTTCCTCGGCCTCTTGCTGCGGTCGCTGCGCGAGGAGGGGGTGATCCGCTACGACGTCAGTCCCTTCACGCCGAAGGATTTCCTGCCGGTCGAGGCGTTCGCCGCGGCGCTGGTCAAGGTGGTGCGGGCGCGCCCCGGCGGGCTGTTCAACCTCGGCTCCGGCGTGGCGCTCGAGGTCGGCTGGCTGGCGATGTGGATCCTGGAAGGCTACGGCCGCGGCAGCCTCAGCATCGTCGATCCGTCGATTCGCGATGCCTTCGCGATGGATGTGGACAAGTTCGTCGGGCGCTTCGGCCCGGTCGCCGATCGCGACGACATCCGCGCGGCCTGCCTGGCCATCGGCCGGCGACTGGCCGCCTGAAGCGAAAGCGCCCGGCCGAGAAGGCCGGGCGCTTCGGATGGGTCAGGACGGATCGACCCAGAAGGTGTCGGGGCGGTAGACGCCGAAATGCGCGCCGGGGTCCCAGGAGAAGATGCCCTTCTCCGGCACGTTGTGCAGCCGGGCCTTGACCACGACCGGCTGCAGCACGCCCTGCACCGTGCCGATCGAGGTCACCTCGTCGGCCTGGATCTTGATCATCTCGCGCAGGATGGCGTCGCGGCGGGCCGCGTCGGTGGTGCCGCGCCATTCATCGTACAGCGCCATCAGCTTCTGGCCGAATTCGACATCCGGCTTCTCGCCGGCGCCGCCGCCGGTCTGCAGATACTGGCCCCATTTCGGGTATTGCAGCCAGTTCTGGTCGACCGGCGCCAGCTGCGTCGGCACCGTCGTCGACGTGATCAGGCCGTTGTCCCAACCCATCCACACCGACATCACCGTGTCGCCGGCGAAGATCCGCTGCAGGAACACGTCGCGCTGCGACTGGGCGGTGTGCAGGGCGACGCCGATCTTGGCCCAGCTCTCGCGGACCAGCTGCAGGATGTCGGTCTCGAGGCTGCGCTCGCCGGCGCTCTCGACCACGATCTCCAGCCGCTTGCCGTTCGGCATCAGCCGGATGCCGTCGCCGTCGCGCTTGGTCAGTCCGATCTCGTCGAGCAGGGCGTTGGCCTTGGCGAGGTCGAGCTGGGCCCATTCCGTGGCCAGCGTCTCGTCGTAATAGGGCGATTCCGGCAGCACCGTGTTCTGGCTCGGCCGGGCCTGGCCGAAGAACACGGTCTGGTTGATCTCGTCGCGGTCGATGGCGAGCGACAGGGCGCGGCGGAAGCGGACGTCGCGGTTCAGCGCCCGCCAGTCGGGGTCGTTGCAGTTCAGGTTCGGGTACAGCGCGACCTCGGAGCCGAGCGCCGTCGGCCACAGCCGGACCTTGTAGCCGCCCGCCTGCTCCCCGGCCTTGAGGAAGCTGATGTTGTCGAAGCGCAGGCCGCGGGCCTGCAGGTCGGCCTCGCCCGTGCCGGCCTTGGCCGGGATCAGCGAGCCTTCGACGACATTGACGATGACGCGGTCGAGATAGGGCAGCTGCCGGCCCTGGCCATCGACCCGGTGGTAATAGGGGTTGCGCACGAAGACGAAGCGCTCCGCCGGGGCCTTGGTGGTGTTGATCCAGGGCTCCAGCACCGGCAGGTCCGGATTGGCCGAATCGATCAGCTTGCTGCGCTGGGTGTAGAGGGCGACCCAGTTGCGGGCGCCGGCCTCCTTGACCAGGGCGTCGAGCGCCGCGGCGTCGGTGTATTTCTTGTGAAACTGCTTCAGGTAATGCGCCGGCGCGAAGATGTAGAGCGGGGTCGCCCCGGCGATCGACGGCAGGAAGTCCGGATTCGGCTTGGACCAGGAATAGCGCACGGTCTGCGCATCCGGGAACTCGACCTTCGGCGGCTCGCCGTCGACCAGCAGGCGCGCATCCGGGCCGTAGGGCATCAGCTCCTTGTCCAGCGACACATCCTCCCAGAAGTAGCGGAAGTCGTCGCTGGTGAAGGGCTGGCCGTCGGACCATTTGTGGCCCGGGCGCAGATGCAGGGTGAACACCTTCTCGCCGTCGACATCGACCGATTGCAGGATGTCCGGATGCAGCTGGAAGTCCGGGCCGTAGCCGACCAGCCGGGCGTAGCTGTAGGTGTTCATGATCCGGATGTCGCGGGCGCGGCCGGCCATCCAGGCGATCTCGCCGCCCGGTTTCCCGGGCTCCTTCCGCTCCGCCGCCAGGTCGACCACCAGCGGCGCCTGCGGCACGCGCTCGGCCACCGGCGGCAGCTTGCCGGCCGCCACATCCTGCTCATACATCGGCGTCTCGACCAGCGCTGCAGCGCCGGCCGGAACGGCAACAGACAGCACAGCGGCCGCCGCCGCTGCGAAACGAAGAATCCAGGTCATCTGCCTACCCTGTTGTGGGTTCCCACCCTGTTGCGGGTTGTGGTCGTTTCCCTCGAAGGCCGCCAGTATCAGCCGCAAAGGGGCGGATTGTGAAGCCGGACATTTGAGGCAAGGGCGGCGGAGGCGGCTCGGGAGCGCCTGAGGCAACCGTATCCGGTGTTGCCAGGAATATTTGCGTGGGTGGCTTGCGCAAGGTCGCCGGTTCAGATTAACTCTTATTCATCTTCCTAGAAGCCGGGTTGGAGAAGCAGCGACGACAGGCTGCGCCGGGTGAAGGAAACAAGAAGCGCATTTGTCATAAATTGATGAGGGGCGGTTCCGGTGATGGTCAGGTTTCGGCGGATGAAGATCCGATCGGGTGGGTGTGGTCGATCGGCAAAAGAAGTAATTTCGTTAAGCGATGATTTGAGCTGAGCGTCATTCCCATCACTATCCTGGTGCAGATGGAGCAAGGCTCCTGCCGAGAGCGATATTTCTGAAGTCGCTCGGCAAGGCCAGTCTCCTGCAGGCGCCAGGGCCACGAAGAGGAAACTTATCCCGCCTGCAATCTGCCTGGGCGCGCCTCAGCTGTGCCTGATGGTCCTGGAAAGAGTGACGATGACTGAAATGGAAAGGCACGATATTCGCCCGGCAGGAGCGTCGCCTGCAGCGTCGGCTTCGGGACGTCAGGGACAGGATGAAGGTGTCGTAAAAATAAGGTTCAGGAAAACCCAGTTTGTCGTGATAGGAATTTTTGGAGCTCTTTTGTTGTTTCTAACTATATATATGACGTCTTCTGTAATTTCTAAGGGGCCCGCTAGCATTGTAGTGGCTTGGATAGTCTGTTTTTTGGTGTCTTTGGCGTCTTTGTGGTTGGCGGGGTTGTTTCTTTCAAAGAATAAAAAAATTTCCCGGAATGATTGCGAGATATTGTTGTCGAGGTCCGGATTGTTTCTTGTCCGCTATGGCTTGCCTGTTCCGTGGAGCGATGTGGAGGCGGTTCGCACTCTGCGTGCTCCTGGGGTCCATCAGATCCAGTTCATCATCAAGGATTCAGGACGCGCAAATCTAAAGCAGCATGTTGGAAAGAAATTCTATGGTGCGGCAAATGTCGGCCAAACAGCAGTGGTAGTCAATCTCAAGTGGTTGGCCATCACTAAGAACGATTTTTACGATGCGGTCCGAAATTTCTCGCATCTCAAGGTGCGATAGACAAAACCGAGAGGGGAAGTTCATGGCCAATACGGTCACTGCCGGCGAGCCGGAGAACGAATTCGATTCGTTCGAGATCAGCAACGCACTGGATGGGGCCTTCGGCACGGTCGAGGAGCTGGCCAAGTGGGCGTCGACGACCACGATCGACGAGAAGGCCGCCGCGGCGCTGCTTCGCGGCACCATCGTCACCAAGGCAGTCGGCTTCCTCGCCGATGTCGCCTTTGCTGCCGGCGATACGGCCTATGATGGCAACTGGTCCAGAAATGCCGGCGAAGTGCTTGGGGGGGTGGGCGGGTCCATACTGGGCGGCTCCCTTGCGACGCTGGCCATCGGGGCCGGCTTCATGCCTTTCGTGGCCGTCACCGCGGTCGGCCTCGCCCCCGCGGCCGCCGTCGGGATCGCCGGAGCCCTCGTGGGTTGGGCTGTCGGCGAGTTCGTCGGCTGGACGATGACGGAACTCGGCGTCGACAAATGGTTGAACGAAAATCTGCCGGATGTGGTGTCCGATGCCTGGGCGGGGCTCGAACTGGGCTTCACCGAGTTGTTCTCGGGATCCAACCCGCCCCCGACCACGCCAGCCCCGACGGGGACGACGCCGCCCGATCTGAGCGGCAATCTGCATTCCGGCCCGCCCAGCACCAGCCCGACGCCGACGGACCCGTCGCCTGATGGCGGCGTCCGCGGTGGAGGCGGTTCGAGCGGAGGAGGAGGCGCGAGCGGAGGAGGCTGGGGCGGCGGCGGTCGCGAGAGCGATGGCGGTGGCCGGGACCAACCCCGCCCCGGAGCGAGTCCCACCGACGAAGATTATGGAAAGAGTCTCCCGCGCGCCACTGGCGGCATGCTTCGTGAATTCGATGAATACGGGAACACGATTGCACTCGGCGAGCATGTAAGCCAGCCCGTCAAGGGCGGACCTTTGACCTATGACGACGGCTACGATCGCTATTCATGGCCGGATTCCGACAAGGCGCACGATCCGGGATCTCGCTACGACCATTCGCCATCTCACGATTCACCGGATGCCGGCTCAGGCGGTTATGGCGGTGGTGACCGCGGATCAGGCTCCGGGTCGGGTGGGCACGATCCGGTCGCACTGGACCTGAACGGGGACGGCAGGATCGCGCTGGTCTCGCTGGACGACAGCCAAGCCATGTTCGACTTTGATGGCGATGGCAAAAAGGAGCGCGTGGCCTGGGTCGGGCCGCAGGACGGGTTCCTGGTCGCTGACCTGAACGGCAATGGCAAGATCGACCAGGCCAAGGAGTTGGCGCTGTCGCTGCTGACGCCGGGGGCGGACACGGATCTCGAGGCGCTGGCGGCGGTGTTCGACAGCAACCATGATGGCAAGATCGACGCCCAGGATGCGGATTTCGGCAAACTGCGGGTGTGGCAGGATGCCAACGGCAACGGCGTCACCGATGTGGGCGAGCTGAAGACCCTGGCCCAGGTCGGGATCACCAGCATCGATGTCAGCCCGCAGGGCAGCTGGCACGGCGCCGATGCGATGACCGAGGCCGATCGCGGCAAATGGTCCCTCGCCGGGCAGACGCTGCAGGCCGACGGCGTGCCGCATTTCGACCTGCCGGACGGCAACCAGCTGTACGGCGTCACCGTGGTGACGCGGAGCGACGGCTCGACCCGGCTGGTGGGCGACCTCGGCCTGGCCGTGGACCCGGTCGATGCGACGGCCACGCCGCAGGCCGACGGCACGACCCTCTACGCCCTGACGGGCGGCGGCCGCCTGCTCGGCGTGGCGGCGTCGCAGGCGCTCGACATCGATCTCGCGACGGCGGTCGTCGCCGGGCAGACCGGCCTCGCCGGCGCGATCGGCGGCGCCCTGAACGACACGATCTCGGACAGCGGCGCCGGCAACTCGCAGATCTATGGCGGTCTCGGCGACGACATCCTCAGCGGTGGCGGGGGCGACGACCGGCTGATCGGCGGCGAGGGGATCGATAGTCTGACCGGCAGCGTGGGCGACGACATTCTCCGGGGCGGAGCCGGCACGGATGATCTCGACGGCGGCGAGGGCAATGATACCTTGCGGGGCGGTGCGGGCGCGGACGCGCTCGACGGCGGCACCGGCATCGACATGGCGAGCTATGCCGGCAGCGCGGGCCAGGTCTCGGTGGACCTCGCCGCAGGAGCGGCCAATGGCGGCGACGGCACCGGCGACACGCTGACCGGCATCGAGGGCGTGATCGGCTCCATCCTCAACGACAGCCTGCTGGGCGACGCGGAAGACAATGTCCTGCACGGCGACGCTGGCAACGACACGCTTATCGGCCGGGCCGGCGATGACGTTCTCCACGGCGGTGCGGGCGCGGACGTGCTGTCGGGCCAGGACGGCATCGACCTGGCGACCTGGTTCGACTCGGCGGCGGGGGTGACGGTCAGCCTGATCACCAACACCGGCCAAGGTGGAGACGCGGCGGGCGACACGCTGAGCGGGATTGAGAACCTTGAAGGCTCGGCGTTCGGCGACACGCTGACCGGAGACGCCGCTGCCAATGACCTGTTCGGCGGTGCCGGCAATGACGGGCTCTACGGCAAGGAGGGCGACGATGTCCTCCTTGGCGGTGCGGGCGCGGATGCGCTGTCGGGTTGGCTCGGCTTCGACGTGGCGAGCTATGCCGTCAGCACGGGCCAAGTCTCGGTGGACCTCGCTGCCGGTGCGGCCAATGGCGGCGACGGCACCGGCGACACGCTGACCGGCATCGAGGGCGTGATCGGCTCGGACTTCAACGACGGCCTGGCCGGCGATGCCGAGGACAACCTGCTTCGTGGCGGTGCCGGCAACGACACACTCGGCGGCCGGGCGGGCGACGACGTCCTCCACGGCGGTGCGGGCGCGGATGTGCTGTCGGGCTATGACGGCATCGACTTGGCGACCTGGTTCGACTCCGCGGCGGGGGTGACGGTCAGCCTGATCACCAACACCGGGCAAGGCGGGGACGCGGTGGGCGACACCCTCGCCGGCATCGAGAACCTGGAAGGCTCGGCCTTCGCCGACCAGCTGAGCGGAGACGCCAGCGACAACACCCTTCGTGGTGGTGCCGGCGACGACGGGCTCTACGGCAAGGAGGGCGACGATGTCCTCCTTGGCGGTGCGGGTGCGGACGCGCTGTCGGGCTGGCTCGGCTTCGACGTGGCGAGCTATGCCGGCAGCACGGGCCAGGTCGGGGTCGACCTCGCAACCGGCACGGCCAATGGCGGTGATGGCACCGGCGACACGCTGAGCGGCATCGAGGGGCTGATCGGCTCGGACTTCAACGACGGCCTGGCCGGCGATGCCGAGGACAATGAGCTGCACGGTGGTGCCGGCAACGATACGCTCGGCGGCCGGGCGGGCGACGACGTCCTCCATGGTGGTGCGGGCGCGGATGTGCTGTCGGGCTATGACGGCGTCGACTTGGCGACCTGGTTCGACTCGGCGGCAGGGGTGACGGTCAGCCTGAACACCAACACCGGCCAGGGCGGGGATGCCGCGGGCGACACCCTCGCCAGCATCGAGAACCTGGAAGGCTCGGCGTTCAACGACACGCTCTACGGCAACGCCGGCGACAACCTGCTGATCGGCGCTGCCGGCAATGACACGCTCGGCGGCGGCGACGGCGACGATGTCCTCATCGGTGGGACTGGTGCCGACACCTTGAGCGGTCAGGGCGGCTTCGACATGGCTCTCTACGCCGGTGCGGCGGCGGTCACCGTCGATCTGGCGACCGGCAAGGGCGAGGCCGGCGCCGCCGGGGATACCCTGTCCGGCATCGAGATGCTGGTTGGCAGCGACTTCGCCGATACGCTGCGCGGCAATGCCGCGGCGAATGTGCTGATCGGCGGCGAGGGCGACGACACGCTGCAAGGGCAAGCCGGCGACGATGCGCTGTCCGGAGGAGTCGGGGCGGACACCCTGGCCGGCGGCGACGGCATCGATGTGGCGCTGTATGACGACGCCACCGCGGCCGTGAACGTCAATCTCGCGACCGGGGAAGGCATCGCAGGCGCGGGCGGCGACACGCTCTCCGGCATCGAGGACCTGGTCGGCAGCCAGTTCAACGACTGGCTCCGCGGCGATGCCGGAGGCAATGCCCTGTCGGGCAATGCCGGCGTCGACACCATCGAGGGCAATGACGGCGACGATCTCCTCATCGGCGGCGCCGGCGCGGACCGGCTGAACGGCGGTGCCGGGATCGATATGGTGTCGTATCGCGCATCGGCGGCCGGCGTGACGGCGAGTCTGAACAGCTCGACCTTCGTCGGTGGCGAAGCCGAAGGCGACGTCCTGACCGCGATCGAGGATCTCGAAGGCTCGGCCTTCAACGACGTGCTCTACGGCAGCGCCGTCGGCAACCTCCTGATCGGCGGCGACGGCGCGGACACGCTGGGCGGCATGGCCGGCGACGATACCCTCGTCGGCGGAGCCGGCGCGGACGTCCTCGCGGGCGGAGACGGGTGGGACTTCGCCCTCTACGGCGATGCCGCTGCCGCGGTCGTCATCGACCTCGCGGCCGGCACCGCAGAGGGCGGGGCCGCCGGGGATCGCCTGACCGGCATCGAGAGCCTCGTCGGCAGCACCTTCGGCGACCGGCTCCTCGGCAACTCGGCGGGCAACACCCTGGTCGGCGGCGATGGCGACGACACCCTCGACGGCGGCGCGGGCGACGACCTCCTGGCCGGTGGTGCCGGCGCCGATGCCCTGGAGGGCGGCGACGGCCGCGACCTCGCCGCCTATGACGACGCGACCACTGCGGTGAACGTCAACCTGGCGACCGGGATCGGCCAGGCCGGCGCCGCGGGCGACAGCTTGTCGGGGATCGAGGATCTCCTGGGCAGCGCGTTCAGCGACTGGCTGCGCGGCAACGACGGCGCCAACACGCTGATCGGGGCGGCGGGCGTCGACACCCTCGAAGGCGGAGCGGGCGACGACGTGCTCATCGGCGGCGTCGGCGGCGATGTGCTGAAGGGCGGCGAGGGCTGGGATCTGGCCTCCTATTCGGACAGCGCCGCGGGCGTGGCGATCGATCTGACTGCCGGGACGGAGGCGGGCGGAGACGCCGAAGGCGATGCCCTGTCCTCGATCGAGGATCTGATCGGCAGCGCCTTCAACGACACTCTGAACGGCAGCGCCCTGGCCAATGTCCTCACCGGCGGCGCCGGCGTCGACACGCTGCGGGGCTTCGACGGCGACGACGTGCTCCGGGGCGGCGCCGGGGCGGATGTGCTGAGTGGCGGCGAAGGTGCAGACGGAGCCTCGTACCGGGACTCCGCCGTTGCGGTGAACGTCAACCTGGCCACCGGCTTGGGGGCCGGGGGCGACGCCACTGGCGATTCCCTGACCAACATCGAGAATGTCCTTGGCAGCGCCGGCAGCGACTGGCTTCGCGGCAGTGCCGCCGCCAACTTCCTGTCCGGCGCGGACGGCGTCGACACCATCGAGGGCAATGACGGTGACGACGTGCTCGAAGGGGGCGGCGGCGGAGATGTTCTGAAGGGCGGCGCAGGGTTCGACATCGCGGCCTACACGGAGGCGGCGACGGCCCTGGACGTCAATCTGACGACGGGCGTCGGCGCGGGCGGCGAGGCCCAGGGCGATGTCCTCAGCGGCATCGAGGCCGTGCTGGGCGGCGCCGGCGCCGACACGCTCATCGGCAATGACCAGGGGAACATCCTGTCCGGCGGGGCCGGGATCGACAAGCTTTTGGGTGCGGCCGGCGACGATCTGCTGATCGGCGGCGGCGGTGCCGACCAGCTCGACGGCGGGGCCGGGGTGGATGCCGTCAGCTATTCCGCCAGCGCTGCGGCGGTCACCATCGATCTCGCGGCCGGCACGGGCGCCGGCGGCGATGCCCAGGGCGACACTCTGGCCGGGGTCGAGGCGGCCTATGGCACCCTCTATGCGGACACGCTCCGGGGCACCGGCGGCGCCAATTCCTTCTATGGCGGGGCCGGCAACGACTCGATCGTGGCGGGTGCCGGTGACGACATCATGATCGGTGGCGCCGGGGCCGACACCCTGGATGGCGGCGCGGGAGAGGATCTCGCCCTCTATTCGGACGCCGCCGCGGCGGTGAACGTCGATCTCAACACCGGGATCGGTCAGGCCGGCGCCGCCGGTGACAGGCTCATCAGCGTCGAGCACCTGTCCGGTAGCGCGTTCGACGATCTGCTGCGCGGCACCGCGGGGGCCAACCGGCTGATGGGCGCTGCCGGCGTGGACACGATCCAGGCCGGTGCGGGCGACGACTCGATTTGGGGCGGCACCGGCGCCGATGTGCTGGACGGTGGCGACGGTCGCGACATGGCGTCCTATGCCGACAGTGTCGCGGCCGTGAACGTCAATCTCGGCACCGGAATCGGGGCCAGCGGCGACGCCGCCGGAGACACACTGACCTCGATCGAGGATCTGCTGGGCAGCATGGGGAATGATTGGCTCAGGGGCAATGACGGCGCCAACACGCTGATCGGCGCCGCCGGGGTCGACACGATCCAGTCCGGCGCGGGCGATGACACGGTCTGGGGCGGCGGCGGCGCCGACGTGCTCGATGGCGGCGCCGGCCGCGATGTCGCGGTCTACGAAGACAGCCTGGCGGCCGTGAACGTGGATCTGGCGCGGGCCACCGGCCTCGGCGGCGATGCCGAGGGCGACAGGCTGTCGGGCATCGAGATCCTGGTGGGCAGCGACTTCGGCGATGCGCTGGCGGGGAATACCGGCGGCAACACGCTGGTGGGTGGCCTCGGCGCCGACACGCTGTATGGAGCCGATGGCGACGACGAGCTCAGCGGGGGCGGCGGTGCCGACACGCTGAATGGCGGCAACGGCCGCGATGCGGCCAACTACGCGGCGAGCGCTGCGGCGGTGAATGTCGACCTCAGCGCGGGCGCCGGGCTGGGCGGCGACGCGGAAGGAGATCGGCTGTCCGGGATCGAGACGGTTCTCGGCAGCCGGTTCAACGACGCCCTGCGCGGGGACGGGGCCAACAATATCCTTCTGGGCGGCGTCGGAGCCGACATCCTGGCGGGCATGGGCGGCAACGACATGCTCGTGGGAGGTGCCGGGGCCGACACCCTGGACGGCGGCGACGGCCGGGATGTCGCCGACTACTCGGCCAGCTCGGCGGCGGTCAACGTCAACCTGGCCACCGGAGCGGGGGCCAGCGGCGATGCCTATGGCGATACCCTGACCGGGATCGAGGACGTGCTGGGCAGCGTCGGAGATGACTGGCTGCGGGGGAACGAAGCTGCCAACGCGTTCGTCGGCGGTGCCGGGATCGACACGATCCAGGCGGCCGGCGGCGATGACCGGCTGGTCGGAGGCGACGGCGCCGACAAGCTCTACGGCGAGGACGGCAACGACACGGTCTGGGGCGGCAATGCCGGCGACACCCTGGCCGGCGGCAACGGCAACGACATCCTCATCGGGGGGCCGGGCGGCGCCGATGCCGATACTCTGAGCGGCGGTGCCGGCTGGGACGTGGCGAGCTACACGGAGTCCTTCAATTCGATCAATGTCGATCTCTCACAAGGCAAGGGCTTCTGGAGCGAGGCGCAAGGCGACACGCTCGCCGGCATCGAGGAGGTCTGGGGCAGCCGCTTCGGCGACGTCATCACCGGCACCGGTGCGGGCGAGACGCTGCGCGGCAACGACGGCAACGACACCCTCCGCGGCGGCGGCGGGGCCGACGCCCTGGACGGCGGGGCCGGCTGGGACATCGCCCTGTACACCGAGGACGGTGCCGGCGTGTCGATCGATCTCAACACAGGGCAGGGCGTCCGCGGCATCGCCCAGGGCGACCGCTTCTTCGGCATCGAGGAGGTGCAGAGCGGCGGCGGCGGCGACGTGTTGCTCGGCGATGGTGCCGTGAACGTGCTGCGCGGCAACGCCGGCAACGACTTCATCCATGGTGGATGGGGCGCCGACACCCTCGACGGCGGCAGCGATTGGGATTGGCTGAGCTACACGGCCTCCGGGGGAGCGGTCCATGTCGACCTATCCACCGGCCGCGGCTCCTGGAGCGACGCCGAGGGCGACGTCCTCAGCGGCTTCGAGGGCATCGAGGGCAGCCAGGGCAACGACACGCTCATCGGCAACGGCGGCAGCAACCGCATTGCTGGGCTGGGCGGGGCCGACACGCTCTACGGCAATGGCGGCGGCGATACCTTCGTCTACTACGCGACATCGGACAGCAGCGGCAGCGCCATCGACCGCATCATGGATCACACCGAGGCCGATGCCTCGACAGACCACGACTGGCTGGACCTGTCGGGCATCGATGCGAACATCAATGCGGCCGGGAACCAGGGCTTCGTGTTTGACGGGGTTTTCGACAATCGCGATGAGTGGCGGCAAGTTCACTCCAATGGAGCCTCCATCGGTCATCTCTATGCCTGGCGGGCGGGTGACAGTATGTACATCGAAGGCGACGTCGATGGTCAGGAGAACACCATCGACTTCTCGATCATGATCGTCGGACGAGCGTATGGCGGGATGGATAACAGCGACTTCATCCTGTAGAGGCGGCGCCGGCCGACGCCATCCCTACAGGGACGCGCCGGCCGGACCCCGCAGCGCGACCGAGGCGCGGGCCACCAGCCTGGTCGGAATCACCACATGGCGCGCCGGGCCGTCATAGCCCTTCAGCCGTGACACCAAGAGCTCGGCCACCGCCGTGCCGAGCTGATGCACCGGCTGGTCGATCACGGTGACCGGCGGGCTGGTGACGCTGGTCCAGTCGGCATCGTGAAAGGTGATCAGCGACAGATCGTCGGGGATCGCGAGGCCGAGGTCGCGAACCACTTTGAAAATCTCGAGCGCGATCACGCTGTCGGACGCCAGAATCGCGGTCGGCGGCGCGGGCGACCGCAGCAGGTCCATCGCGAGCTCGCGCGTCTCCTCGCGGCCGGTCGCCCCGAGCCGTACGGCCGGCGACGGGATCCGCGCCTTGTCGCAGGCGCCGAGAAAGCCTTCGACGCGGTGCCGGACGGACATGGTGTGGATGTCGGCGAGGTCGCGATAGGTGTGCTCGGGCGTGTCGCAGGCGGTGACGTAGGCGAGGCGGCGATGGCCGTGCTCGATCAGCAGGCGGGTTGCCGCCTCGGCCGCCTCGCGGTCGTCGACCGTGACCGTGTCGACGGAGAGCTCCGGAATGGCGCGGTCGAGCAGGGCCAGCGGCCGGCCGGACCGCTGGACATCCCGCAGATGGTCGATCTCGCGGGACCGTGACGGCGTGACGATCAGCCCGTCGACCCGCTTGGCCATCAGCGTCCGGATGGCGTCCTTCTCGGCCGCGATGTCCTCGCCGGAATTGGCCAGGATCACGGTGTAGCCGGCGGCGCGCGCCACGTCGCTGATGCCGCGCACGGCAGCGCTGAAGAACGGGTTCTCGATGTCCCCGACCACCACGCCGATGGCGCCCGACCGGCCCGTGGTCATGCTGCGCGCCAGCTCGTTGGGCCGGTAGTCGAGGGCCTTCGCCACCGCCAGCACCTTCTCGCGCACCGCGTCGCTGACGACGCCGTAGCCACCGAGGACCCGGGCCGCCGTGGCCTTCGAGACACCCGCCGCCCGGGCGACGTCGGCGACGGTGACGGACGGCTTCGCAAGCGGGGGCTGTTCCATCGGGCTGCTCTACAGGAGAGATTGACGGACGGTCAACGCGGCTCTAACAATTCCGGAAAGAGACCGGTCTCAATCAGGTAGAGACCGGTCTCTTACAAAAAGATACCGGTCTCATGGCCGGAATCTCTGGGCAGGCTGACGGAACCACGCAACGGAGGGAGACATGGAGAGATTTGCGGCGATGCTGGCGACGGGGGCCCGGGCGTTGGCTCTCGCGCTGGCCTTGGGTGGCTCGCTCGCCGGCCCGGCCCTGGCCGAATCCAATGCCTATGGCCTGATCGACCCGAAGGTGATCAGCGTCGGCACCATGGGCGACGCCAAGCCCTACACCTTCACGACGGCGGACGGGCAGTTCACCGGCTTCGACATCGAGCTGTTCCTCAACGTGGCCGAGCGGATCGGCTTCAAGAAGGACCAGGTCGTCTTCACCGGCCAGGAATTCTCCGCCCTGATGCCGTCGGTCGCGAATGGCCGCTTCGACGTGGCGGTGGCGGCGATCGGCACCACCGACGCGCGCAAGAAGACCGTCGACTTCTCCGACGGCTACCTGGCCGGCTATCTGTCGGTCCTCACGGCCGATCCGAAGATCACCGATGGCGGCCAGCTTGCCGGCAAGCGGCTCGGCGTGGTGCAGGGCACGCTGCAGGAGATCTACGCGGCCAAGAATTTCACCGCGACCGATCTGGTGAAGTTCCCCGACAACAACTCCGCCGTCGCCGCGCTCAACAACGGCACGATCGACGCGCATTTCCTCGATTACGAGGCAGCCAAGGACTATGCCGGCCGCTATCCCGCGCTCAAGGTCGCGATCAACATCCCCAGCTTCGACGCCCCGGCCGGCTTCGTCATCCGCAAGGGCAACGACGCGCTGCGCACCGCGCTGAACCAGGGGCTGCACGCGGCGATGCAGGACGGCACCTGGAAGACGCTGTACCAGAAGTGGTTCCCGGGCTCGCCGATGCCGGACCAGTACCTGCCCAAGAACTAGGCCGAATCCTGCTCGGCCGCCGCGGCCGGGCAGGCTCCGCCGCCGTCGACCCGGGAAAAGAATAGTGGACTGGCTCGAAACCCTGCGCCGCAGCTTCCTCGACTGGGACGCGATGGGCGAAGTGCTGCCGATGATGATCGCGGTCGGGCTGAAGAACACGCTGATCCTGGCCTTCGCCTCGACCGTGCTCGGCATCGCCATCGGCATGACGCTCGCCATCATGGGCATCTCGCGCTCGCCCTGGCTGCGCATCCCGGCGCGGATCTACACCGACGTCTTCCGCGGCCTTCCGGCCATCGTCACCATCCTGCTGATCGGGCAGGGCCTGGCCCGGGCGGGGCGAGAGCTGTTCGGGCCGTCGCCCTATCCGCTCGGCATCCTCGCCCTCGGGCTGATCGCCGGCGCCTATATCGGCGAGATCTTCCGCTCCGGCATCCAGAGCGTCGACCGCGGCCAGATGGACGCCTGCCGGGCCCTGAGCATGAGCTACGGCCAGGCGATGCGGCTGATCATCGTGCCGCAGGGCATCCGGCGGGTGCTGCCCGCTTTGGTGAACCAGTTCATCGGCAATGTGAAGGATTCCAGCCTGGTCTATTTCCTGGGCCTGCTGGCGTCCGAGCGCGAGATCTTCCGCATCGGCCAGGACCAGGCTGTGGTCACCGGCAACCTGTCGCCGCTGCTGCTCGCCGGCGTGTTCTACCTGCTGGTCACCGTGCCCCTGACTCATCTGGTCAACCTGATCGACACCCGGCTGCGGGTCGGCCGCAGCCTGTCCGGTGTCGGGGCCAGTGGTTTGGTCGAGGTCGGCGAACTCAAGGGCGCCGTGAGCGGCGGCGATGCGGACACCTGCTTCAGCGGCGGCAGCCTGAGCGTGCGCGGCCTCAGCATGGCCTATGGCGAGCATGAGGTGCTGAAGGATGTCGACCTCACCGTGCGGGCCGGATCGGTCACCTGCGTCATCGGCCCGTCCGGCTCCGGCAAGTCGACGCTGCTGCGCTGCCTGAACCGGCTGGTGGAGGTCAAGGGCGGGGACATCCTGCTCGACGGCGACAGCATCCTCGGCATGAAGCCGGACCGGCTGCGCCGCCGGATCGGCATGGTGTTCCAGCAGTTCAACCTGTTCCCGGACCACACCGCGCTGGAGAACGTCGCGCTGTCGCTGACCCGGATCAAGCGCCTGAAGAAGGGCGCGGCCGACCGCATCGCCAAGGCGCGGCTGGCCGAGGTCGGGCTGGCCGGCCGCCAGCATCACCGCCCGTCGCGGCTGTCGGGCGGCCAGCAGCAGCGGGTCGCGATCGCCCGGGCGCTGGCGATGGAGCCCGAGGTCATCCTGTTCGACGAGGTCACCAGCGCGCTCGACCCGGAGCTGGTGAAGGGCGTTCTCACTTTGATGGCCGATCTCGGCCGGCGCGGCATGACCATGGTGGTCGTCACCCATGAGATGGGCTTTGCCCGGCGGGTCGCCGACCAGGTCGTCTTCATGGATGAAGGCCGGGTGGTCGAGGCCGGGTCGCCCGAGGCGATCTTCGACCGGCCGCAGAGCGAGCGGCTCAAGCGCTTCCTGGCGGAAGTCCTCTAATCCAGGCGAAAGACCCGTGATGAAGAACAGAGTCTCGAACGTCGTCGTCATCGGCGCCGGCATCTTCGGCGTCTCCACGGCCGTCCAGCTCGTCCGGCGCGGCGTGGCGACCGTGCTGGTGAATGACGGCCCGGTCGCGAACGGCGCCTCCGGCCGCTCGCTGTCCTGGCTCAACTCGTCGCGCTGGCGCTCCGACGCCTATCACCGGCTGCGCATGGCCGGTATCGACCGCTACCGGACCCTGGCGCACCAGCACCCGGGCGCGGACTGGCTGAGATTCGACGGCGGGCTGACCTGGGATGCCGATGACGACGGCAATCGGATCGAGGCGGCGTATCGCCACGAGGTGTCGCTGGCCTATGACGCCTGGCATCTCCAGGCCGCGCAGGTGCCGGCGGTGACGCCCGGCGTCGACGTCTCCGCGATCACGCCGCAGGGTGCGATCTTCAATCCCGGCGAGGGCTGGGTCGACCTGCCGAGCCTGATCCGCCTGCTGGCGGAGGAGTTCCAGGAGCGCGGCGGCCGCCTCGTCACCGACGCCGGGGCGGCGCGCGTGCTCGTCGAAAGCGGACGCGCCGTCGGCGTGGCGACGGCGCGGGGAGGGGAGCTTCGGGCGGATGCCGTGCTGCTCGCCACCGGCCCGTCGGTGCCGCAGATGGCGGCCGAGGCCGGGCAGAGGATCGACGACGGCACCCCGGTCTCGCTGCTGGTCACCACCAGGCCGGTCGGCGCGCCGCTGAAGGCCGTGCTGAACACGCCGCGCGTGGCGATCCGCCCCGCGCCCGGCGGCGCCTTCGCGCTCGATTCCGCATGGTCGGAGCAGGAGGTGGAGATCCGCCCCGACGGCAGCTATGGGGTGAAGCCGGAGACCATCGACGGCCTGCTGGCGGAGGCCTCGAAGGTCCTGGAAGGCAACCCGACGCTGGAGCTCGATCACTATGGCGTGGGCCGCAAGCCGATCCCCGGCGACGGCGACCCGGTGTTCGGCGAGCTGCAGGCGATCCCGGGCTATTTCGTCGCCTTCAGCCACAGCGGCGCCACGCTCGGGCTGATCGCCGGCGAGCTTCTGGCCTTCGAGATCGCCACCGGCGAGCGGCACCCGATGCTCGCCCCGTTCCGCCCGGAGCGGTTCCGGACCGTCCGATAAGGGGGCTCGTCCGCAGGAGGTCGCCGCCGTGATCGAGCAGGCCGCCCGGTCGGCCCCGACGGTTGCGTCCGGTGAACCGCGGCGCCGCCTGGCCCCATCGCGCGGGGGGCTGGCGGAGCCCTGCATTCCGGTCGCCGGACAGAGACTTTGGTATGGGGCCGGAGCTGGGCTCCGGCCGGTCAAACAGCGGAGCCGCGGAGCGATCCCTCGCTCCGCGGCTCGGTGTCTTGCCTGGGGCCGGCGCACTCGGCGCCCGGCGACCCTCACTCTCGATAGTTGTCGGCGGCGCCGTCGAGGACGATCGTGCCGCCGTCGATCAGGACCGCCGTGAGGCCGTCTTCGATCGCCGGCCGCGCGGGCAGAGGAATCCGGCGTCGGGACCGGGCCACCGGGCCTGCAGCCGCGATCCAGAGGTCGATGCCCCGGGCCGAGGCGTGGAGGCGGAGGAAATGATCCGTGCCGTCCTTGCCGGCACCGTCCCGGGCCGCGAGCCGGATCTCGACCTCTCCCGCCTGCCGCTCCTCCGACGGGCCGAGCGGCTGCCGCGAGCACGACAGGTGCAAGACGTCCAGCCGGCGGCTGCCCGACGCGTCGCGGCGGGACGTGAATGAGATCGTCCAGCTGAAATACTGGGCATTGCCGGTTTCGACATGGCGCCGAATGAAGGCGCCCGATCCGCTCCAGAACATCGCCTCCTCCCAATTCTGTGATCGTCGAGACAGTCACAGCATGGCGGACGGTGTGGGGCGGACCCATTCCACTGTGGTTTGCGCCGGCTGGCGTTTTCGGTGGCGGGGGATAGACCTAGGTATAGGTCGCCGATGCGCCGGGATCAGCTCGGCCGGGCCTCGCGCCGCAGCGCCGAGGCCAGGCATCCGATCAGCACCTCGGCATCGACCGGCTTCTCCAGGAAGCCGTGGGCGCCGCCGGCCAGGGCCTTCGACCGCGTCGCCGCGTCGGTGTAGGAGGTCATGAAGATCATCGGGGAGGACCCGCCCTGCGCGTTCAGCAGCGCCTGCAGGTCGAGGCCGGTCATTCCCCCCATCCGGACGTCCACGACCATGCAGGCCACCGCGGACCGGCCCGGGAAGGCCAGGAACTCCTCCGCCGAGGCGAAGGGCAGCGCGCTGTAGCCGAGCGAGGACAGGAGATCCTCCAGCGCCTCGCGGATGGCCTGGTCGTCGTCGATGACGGCAATGACGGGGGAATGGGACACGATACCTCGGCGGACGGCAAAACGGGACTAAGGCCCGCCCATCCTGGATAGCCGAGGGTCCGCCGCGCGGATACCATACATAGGTTCAGGACGAAGCGGCTGTCCGTCCAGGCCGGGCGTCACCGCTCCAGCAGCTCCGTTTTCCGCACCAGGTCGGCGACCGAGCGGACGGCCATCTTCCGCATGACGTTGCCGCGGTGCAGCTTGACCGTGATCTCGCTGATGCCGAGCAGGCCGGCGATCTGCTTGTTCATCAGCCCCTTCACCACCGCCGCCATGACCTCGGTCTCGCGCGGGGTCAGGGTGGCGGCCAGCGCCGCCACCTCCTTGGCCGCCGCGGCGTCCCGGCGCTGTGCCATGTCCTTGTCGATGGCGGCGGCCACCGCATCCAGCATGTCCTGGTCGCGGAACGGCTTGGTCAGGAAATCCATCGCCCCGGCCTTCATCGCCCGCACGCTCATCGGGATGTCGCCATGGCCGGTCATGAAGATGATCGGGCGGGTGTTGCCGGTGCGGGCCAGCTGGGCCTGCAGGTCCAGCCCGCTGAGGCCCGGCAGGCGGACATCGAGGATCAGGCAGCCGGGCCGGTCGGTCGGGGCGGCGTCGAGCAGCTCCCGGGTCGAGCCGAAGCTTTTCGTCTCGATCCCGATCGAGCGCAGCAGATCGGTCAGCGCCTCGCGGATGCCCTCATCGTCGTCGACGATGAGGACGAGGGGCGTGGCGGCGGGCGCGGTTCCGGCTGGTGCTTTCATGACGTTTGCGCGGTGTCCGTCGGCAGCGCGAACTCGAACACCGCTCCCCCCTGCTCGTGAGTCCTGGCCGTCAACCGTCCGCCATATGTCTCGATGGTCGAGCGGCAGATCGCAAGCCCCATTCCCATGCCGCCCTTCTTGGTCGTGAAGAACGGCTCGAACAGCCGGGCCTGGAGCTCGTCGGGAATGCCCCTGCCGCGATCGCGGATCGCGACGCGCACCTCCGGCGCCTCGGGCCCGGCGGGCCCCGCGGGCCCGTCGACGCTGACCGTCAGCTCGCGCGCGGCGGCCGCCGCATCAGCCATGGCGTGCAGACCGTTGGTCATCAGGTTGATCAGCACCTGCTGCAGCGCCACGCGAACGGCCCGGATCGGCGGGATCGACGGCGCGAATTGCGTCACGACCGTCGCGGCATGGGTGCTCAGCTCGGTCTCCAGCAGCGCGATCGTCTCCTCGATCAGCTCGCGTAGATCGATCGCTTCGTCGCTGCGCTGGTCGCGCACCAGCTGGCCGCGCGTGCGCTGCACGATCTCGGCGGCGCGCCGGCCGTCCCGCACCGTCCGCTCCGCCGCCCGCACCGCCGCTTCGATGTCGGGCGGATCCTTGCCGAGCCAGCGCAGGCAGGTCTGGGCGTTCATCACCACGGCGCCGAGCGGCTGGTTGATCTCATGCGCGATCGAGGCCGACAGCGCGCCGACCGTCGCCGCCCGCGACGCCCGCGCCAGCTCGGCCTGGACGGCGAGCTGGGTCTGCTGGATCTGCTCGCTCTGGGTCACATCGACCATGGCGACGACCACGCGGCCGAACTCGTCCGCCTCGTCCGGGAAGGTGATGCCGAGCAGGACAGTCATCACCCGCCCGTCCGCCGCGACCAGCTTCGCCCTTCCCTCGAACTGGCTGCTGCCCTCGGCCACCGCGGTCAGGACCGCCAGCGGGGCAGGGTCGTCGGCCGGCAGGAAGCGCTCGATCGGGCCCAGCGCCTCGGCGGGCGACGGCAGCCGCAGCAGCTCCGCCGTCGCGTCGTTGACATGCACGGTCCGGATCCGCCGGACGCAGTCCCGGGCGAAGGCGGGGTGCGCGCGGGCATGGGCGGCGAGGTCGTGCACGCCCTGCTGCCGCAGCGCCGCGAGCATGGCCCTGACCTCGGAGAAGTCCTGCTCCCACAGCGAGACGGGGGCCTGCTCGAAGATCGACCGGTACCGCTTCTCGCTGCGGGCCAGGGCGGCGTTCGCCTGCACCAGGGACTGCTTCGATGCCTGGTCGCGCAGCAGCAGCACCGTGGTGATGCCGATCGCCGCCAGCGAGATGCCGCAGCGGACCACGGCCGAGGCATCCGCCCCCTGGCCGTGCGAGATGAAGAAGGAGAGAACCGCGAGGCCGGCACAGGCCAGCGCCAGGAGGATGAGGCCGCGCCGCGAGAAGGTGTCCGAGGCCGCCAGCATCACCAGCACATAGAGCACCGCGATGGCGCCGGTGACATCGGTGAAGGTGTCGACGACGAAGACGGCCGCACCCAGCAGCAGCGCCAGCAGGCGGTGCCGGCGGCGGCGCTGGATCCGCGCCAAGCCAGGCCCGGAACCGGGCGCGAGGTCGGCGGGCATCTCTGCGGCGTCGCGGCTCATCGAGGCGGCAACCTTCTCAGTCGACCGAGCGGACCCGGTCGGAGTCGAGGATGCGGCGGGCGAAGTCCGGCATGGTCAGGCCGCCGCGGACCGCGGCGTCGAGCGCCGCCTCCTTCTGCCGGATCGCGGCCAGGCGGTCGACCACCGCGGCCAGGCGCTCCCGCGGGATCACCACCACGCCGTCGAGGTCGCCGACCAGCACGTCCCCGGACTCGACCCGCACCCCGCCGACCACGACCGGCAGCCCGGCCGTGCCCGGCCCTTGCCGCGCCGGCGAGTTCGGGGTGATGCCGGCCGCGAACACCGGCAGCCCGACCTGGCGCAGGCCGGCCAGATCGCGCACCAGCCCGTCGGTCACCAGCGCCACCGCGCCCTTGTTGCGAGCCATGCCGGCGACCAGGTCGCCGATCACCGCCGTGCCCTCATAGCCGCCGGCGGCGCAGACCAGCACGTCGCCCGGCCCGGCGATGTCGAGCGCGGCGAACACCGCCAGATTGTCGGCCGGGCCGCAGTCGCAGGTCACCGCGACGCCGACGAAGCCGGCGGGATCGACCGGCTTGATCCGGTGGTGCAGTGCGCCCGAGCCGTCCATGGCGTCGACGGCGAAGCCGGTCTGGATGCCTTGCAAGGCCTCGACCAGCGCCGGGTCCGGCCGGGCGAAGCGGCGGCGAATCGTCAGCAGCGGCGGATCGTCGATCATGGCGCACCCCTTTGGCGACAGGCCCATCGCCCGGGCGAACGCTATACCGCCCGGCAAAGCCAAGGCAACAGCACGGGGACGTCGGGCGGGAAGGGTGGTGCCGAAGCGGGGATTCGAACCCCGGACCTACTGATTACGAATCAGTTGCTCTACCCCTGAGCTACTTCGGCGCCGCAGGGCGGGCACCCTATACAGGGCGCACGCCGCAGCGTCAACGGCGGCGCGGCTCAGGCCGTGGCGGCCGGGACCACGGCCGTGCCGCCGGCCGGCGGCACCGGCGCGGGTAGGAAGGCGTCGATCTCGACCGGCGCCGGCGCCAGGCCGCGGGCGGGACCGGGGAGGCGCCAGGCCAGCGTGTCGAAGCCGTGGCAGTGGTCGCACAGCGCCGCCGGCACGAAATCCGGCTCCAGCCCCACCGCCTTGTGGGCGAAATCCAGCGCCTGGGACAGGTTGCCCGCGTCCTCGGCCTCGCGGCTGCGCTCGACCAGGATGCGGGTCTTGAAGCGCCGCCCGTCCTCGGCCGGGATCGCCTTGACCCGCACCGAATGGGCGAGGCTGAGCTGGGCGTCGGCCCAGCGATGCTGCGCCACCTCCAGGTCGAAGCAGGCGCGGTGGGTCCAGGCCGCGTCCGGCCGCAGCGACCGGGCGCGCTGCGCCATCTCCAGCGCCTGCAGCGATTCCTTGTGGCGCAGCGACTGGTTCAGCAGGCCGCGCAGGCCCAGGAACTCCATGTCCGGCCGGCGCAGCATCGCCTCGAAATAGCGGGTCGCGGCGGTGTCGTCGCCGGCCAGCTGCGCCGCCTGGGCGGACAGCAGCAGGGTCAGCGGCGGCTCGTCCAGCAGCACATCGGCCTTGCGGGCGAAGCGCCGCGCCGCCTCGGCGTCGCCGGCGGCGACCGCGACCATGCCGCGGGTCAGGGCGCGATAGCCCTTCTCGCGGCGGGCGAAGCGGCGGCCCTCGACAAAGCGGCCGGGGGCCCGGCGCAGCGAGCGCCAGAAGCGGTAGAGATACGCCGCCAGCAGCATCAGCGCCGCCGCGGCCGCCACCAGCACCGCGACCGAGGTCTCGATCACCCGGCCCTGCCACTGGATCTCGACATGGCCCGGCCGGTCCGCCAGCCAGACCGCGACCGCGATCAGGATGGCCAGCTTGAGGGCGTAGATCAGCAGACGCTTCATGGCGCCTTCGGGGGCTGGGTGTCACCGGCGCTCGTCGCCGCGGACAGGCGCTGCACCGCCAAAGCGGACAGGCTCTGCAGCGCCGATTCGGCCGAAAGCCTGGCCTCGGCCTGGCCGCGCCAGGGCGCCATCGCCGAGGCCGCGGGGCCGTTCAGGCCCTTGACCGCCTCGACCGCGCCGGCCAGGTCGCCGCGCTGCAGCCGGCCTTCGGCCCGGGCCAGCACGGCGTTGGTGTCGGTGCCCTCGACCTCGCCCGGGGCCGGGCGGACCGTGACCAGGTCCTGCACCACCGAGAGGCTGCGGTCGACCCAGTCGCCGCTCTCCGGCTGGTCGGCCTTGCGCGCCGCCTCCGCCGCCTGGACGAAGCCGGTGGCCAGGGCGGCGCGGCTGGGCACGCCCTTCGCCGCCGGCTCCAGCGCCGCCACGGCATTGGCCAGGCCGGGATCGTTCTGGGCCAGGCCGCGCAGCAGGGCCAGCGTCTCGTCCAGCGGCGCTCCGGTGTCCAGGGCGCTGCGCAGCTGGCCGGCGGCCAGGCTCAGCGCCTGGGCGCCGGTGTCGCTGTTGCGCAGCCGCTCGACCGTCGCCTTGACCGCGTCGACCTGCTGCGGCAGCGCCGCCCGGGGGCTGCCATTGGCCTGGGAACCGGAGGACAGGGTGGCGACGGTGTCGCCCAGCGTCTTGACCGCGGCCTGGGCCGATTCCAGCGCCGCGACCCGGGCCTCCAGCGCCGCCACGGCCTCGGGGGCAGGGGCCGCCGGGGCAGGGGCCGCCGGGGCGGGCTGCTGCTGCGGCGCCGTGCCGGCCAGTTGGTCCAGCCTCTGCTGGATCGCGTCGACCCGGGCGGCCAGGTCGGCGCGGCCCTTCTCGATCGCGGCGGGGTCGATCGGGCCGCCGGGCGGCTTCTCCAGGGTCTCGACCCGCTTGCCCAGCCCGTCGATCGCCTCGGCGGTGCCGGAGGGCAGGTCGGCCAGGCGCTTCTCGATGAAGGCGACGCGGTCGCCCAGCGTCGGCGAGCCCTGCGGCGCCGGGGTGGGGGTGGAGGGGCCGAACAGCTTCGGCGACCACATCGGCGCGGTGACCGAGATCGCGGCGAAGATGACGGCGACGCCCGCCGCATACCAGGCCGAGCGCGCAGGGTTGCCCGGCGGCTCGGCCGGGGGCGGCGGCGGGATGGTCGGCGGGCCGACCCGCGGCGGGCCGGGCGGGTTCTCCGGCTCGGACAGCTCGGCCGGCTCGGGCGCGCCTTCCTCCGGCGTGGCCGGTCGGGTGCGCGCCAGCTCGGCCGGGTCGAGCGCGATGCCGTGGGTCCTGGCCGCGGCCAGGATGTCGGCGTGGCGCTGCTCCGGGATGGCGTTGCGCCGCTTCCAGCCTTGCACCGTGGTCACCGGCACGGTCAGCTTCGCCGCCATCGGGCGGATGCCGCCGAAGGCCTCGATCACCCGCTCGGTCGGGGTCAGCGGCCCCTCGCTCGGAAGCGCCAGGGCGTCCTCGGGAAGCGGTGCGGCGGCGGCGGCCGTCTCGTCGGCGGAACCCGGCTGAGCCTGGCCCGGCTGAGAGGTGGCCGACACGTCGTCCGGCTGCTGGGACTCAGGGCCGGGGGCCGCTGCTTCGCCTGGCTTGTCGGGGGTCGGGTCCATACCGTTCGCCGTCCTCGTCTCTTGCTCAGCGGGAAAATCGGAAAGCCGCGCCAGCAGCGACGGCGAATCCGGCCTGTCCGCGATTCGCACCGCCCGCCAGGGCGACGGATCCAGCGCCTGGGCGACGGCCGGGCTCAGGCAGACCGCCGTCAGCCCGGCGAGGCGATGGGTCAGTTCGACCCGGGCCGCGAGGGTAGCAAAGACCTTCGCGGTGCGGGGAGAGAAAAACACCACGCCCGCCAGCCCGGGGTCGGCCAGGGCGGCCATCGCCGCCGAGGGCAGTGCCGCCGCCGGCCGGGCGCGGTACAGCACGATCCGCCGCACGGTGAAGCCGGCGAGCAGGGCGGGCAGGTCGCGCGCCACCTCTTCGCCCGACGGGTGCAGCAGCACCCCGGCCGCGGGGTCCAGCCGGGCGCGGGCCAGCTCGGCCAGGTCGTCGCCGTCGCCGGCGGCGCTGGCCACGTCGCGGAAGCCCAGCGACCGGGCCAGCTCGGCGGTGGCGTCGCCGACCGCCAGCACCGGCAGGTCGCGCCGCGTCACCCGCCGGGCGAAGGCGTCGATGCCGTTGCGGCTGGTGGCCAGCACCGCCTGCACGTCGCCGAGGTCGATCGGGCCGGGATCGACCGGCTCGATCTCCAGGATCGGGGCGACCACCGGGTCCAGGCCGCGATCGCGCATCGCGTCGGCGAAGCGCTCGGCCTCTTCCCGCGGCCGGGTGACCAGCCAGCGCGTCATCATCCGGCCAGGAAGCGCGGGCCGATGCGGCGGCGCAGGGCCGCGCCGGCCTCGGTGCCCAGCCGCGCCGCCTCGGACCGATGGCCCTGGCGCCGGTCCTCATGCATCTCACTGCCGTCCGGCAGGGCGACGCGGGAGGTCAGGGTCAGCGTGTCGTTCGGGCCTAGCTCGGCCAGCGCCGCGATCGGGGTGCGGCAGCTGCCGTCCAGCGCCGCCAGCAGGGCACGCTCGGCCGCCACCCGGTCGCCGGTGTCGCGGTCATGGATCGGGGCCAGCAGGGCGCGCACCCGGTCGTCCGCCTCGCGGCATTCGATGCCGATGGCGCCCTGGGCCACCGCCGGCAGCATCTCCTGCGGGTCGAGCACGGCCGAGACCCGGTCGGCCCGGCCCAGGCGTCTCAGCCCGGCCAGGGCCAGCAGGGTGGCGTCGACCGTGCCGGCATCCAGCTTGGCTAGGCGGGTGTCGACATTGCCGCGGAACGGGACGACCTGGAGGTCGGGCCGCAGCGCCAGCAGCTGCGCCTGCCGCCGCAGGCTGGAGGTGCCGACCACCGCGCCCGGCTTCAGCGCCGCCAGGCTGGCGGGGCCGGCCAGGGCGGCGTCGCGGGCGAACAGCGCGTCGCGCGGGTCCTCGCGCGGCAGCAGGGCGCCGATGATCAGCCCGTCCGGCAGCCGGGTCGGCATGTCCTTCATCGAATGGACGGCGATGTCCAGGCTGCCGTCCAAGAGGCCGTCCTCGATCTCCTTGGTGAACAGGCCCTTGCCGCCGATCTCGGACAGCGGCCGGTCCTGCACCCGGTCGCCGGTGGTGCGGACGACCTGGATCTCGACCGCGCCGGGGGCCGCCAGGGCCGGATGCGCCGCGATCAGACGCCGCCGCGTCTCCTCGGCCTGGGCGAGGGCAAGGGCGCTGCCGCGCGTGCCGATGCGGAGAACGGTGTCCATGGCCCGACTTCTAGAAGCCCGGCGCCCGCCGGGCAAGCCGCGCCGGTCGGTTGCGGCGACGTGGCCATTCGACGAGGGTGACGGCCTTGCCAAATTTTGCCAAGACGGTCATTCTTCCCATCATGAGCACGATGAACATCTCCCTGCCCGAGAGCCTGAAGTCCTTCGTCGACGAGCAGGTCAGCCAGCGCGGCTACGGCACCAGCAGCGAGTATGTGCGTGAGCTGATCCGCAAGGATCAGGACCGCCAGCAGCTTCGCGGTCTTCTGCTCGCGGGTGCCGAGTCTTCACCCACTTCTCCGGTCGACGCCGCTTACTTCGAAGGCTTGCGAGACCGGATCCGCAAGGCGGCGAACCCCGGCGACGGGGAGTGAAGGCCAAGCCCATCGCCCTCCGCGAGCAGGCCAGGCGGGATATCGACGGTGCGATCGCCCATTACCTGGATGAGGGTGCGGTGGAAGCCGCGCTCGGCTTCGTCCACGCGCTGGAGCAGGCTTACGCTCATATCAGCCGCCATCCTGCCACCGGCTCTTCCCGCTATGCCCATGAACTGAGCCTCCCCGGGCTGCGATCTTGGGTGTTGGCACGCTATCCCCATCTGATCTTCTACGTCGAGCATGACCATCACATCGACGTCTGGCGCGTCTTGCATGGCCAGCGAGACATCCAGGCTTGGATGCGGGAACCCGAGGCCCCTTGAATCCTGCCGGTCCTTTCGACCCCATGAGCAGTCGCGTTCCGATAGCGGGCTTGACGGGAGAGAAGATCTGTGTTCGTGTTTTGTTCGAAGACGTGGCAAGCCGGTTGCTGGAACCCATGAGCACCGATTGCACGGCTCTGTGGAACCGCTAGGCTGGCGCGATGGTGTTCGATTTCGACGCGCTCGAAACCCTTCGCGCCCATCATCCGGCGTGGCGGCTGCTGCGCTCGGATCACGCATCGCTCGCCATCGGCTTCCTGCATCGCGTCTTCGTCGCACCCAACACGCGCGTTATCGCGGCGGCGGACCTCGCCGAAGCGCTCGAGGACGAGCTCTATGCCTTGCGCGAGCGCTGGGGTGAGGACCGGTTTCCGCGGCCGGCGCTCGACTACCTCACCGACTGGGCCGCCACGGATAAGGGATGGCTGCGCAAATTCTATCGCGCCGGAACGGACGAGCTTCAGTTCGACCTGACCCCGGCTGCCGAAAAGGCCATCATCTGGCTGGGGCAGTTGTCGGAACGCAGCTTCGTCGGCACCGAATCCCGCCTGCTCACCCTGTTCGAGCTGCTGCGGCAGATGAGCGAAGGCAGCGAATCCGATCCGGCGAAGCGCGTCATCGAACTGCGACGGCGGCGCGACGAAATCGATGCCGAGATCGCGCAGGTGCAGGCAGGTCATGTGCCGCTGTTGGACGACACCGCCCTGAAGGACCGGTTCCAGCAATTCACCCAGCTTGCGCGCGAGCTGTTGGCTGATTTCCGCGAGGTGGAGCACAACTTCCGCCTGCTGGATCGCAAGGTGCGGGAGCGGATCGCCTTGTGGGAGGGAGCCAAGGGTGCCCTCCTGGAAGAGATCATGGGCGAGCACGACGCCATCGGCGACTCCGACCAGGGCCGGAGCTTCCGGGCCTTCTGGGACTTCCTGATGTCCAGCCGAAGACAGGAGGAGCTGACCGAGCTGCTGGATCGGGTGCTGGCCCTGCCTGCGGTGACCGATCTGCAGCCCGATGCCCGCATGCGGCGGGTTCACTACGACTGGCTGGAGGCCGGCGAACACACCCAGCGCACGGTGGCGCTGCTGTCGCAGCAGCTGCGGCGCTTTCTCGACGACCAGGCCTGGCTCGAGAACCGCAGGATCATGGATATCCTGCACGGCATCGAGACCAAGGCGATCGCCTTGCGGCAGTCGCCGCCGCCGGATGACGTGGCCAGCATCGCCGAGCCCGCCGCGGCCATCGAGCTGCCGCTGGAGCGGCCGTTGTATGCCCCGGCGCGCCGGTCCTTGATCGCCGAGATCGCGCTGCAGGAGGGGAGCGGCGATATCGATCCATCGGAGCTCTACGACCAGGTCGTCATCGACAAGGCCCGACTCACCCGTCACATCCGCCATGCCCTGCAGGCTCGCCCGCAGGTCACGCTGCGGGAGCTGATCGAGGCCCAGCCGCTGCAGCATGGGTTGGCGGAGCTGGTGGCTTATCTGCAGCTCGGCACCGACTCGTTCAGAGCCGAGGTCGTCGACGGTGCAATGGATCTGATCGCATGGACGACTGCGGCCCGGGACGGTCGATCCACGCACAGGCAGGCCCGATTGCCGCGGATCATCTTTGCGAGATGAGGATGGACCAGGGAGAACAGGAGCGAACCGCCGCAGCGACGGCGTCCCCAGGCCGGCCGGATCTCTCGACTCTGGCGATCGCCTTGCTCAAGGGGGTTGTCTATCGTGAGGAGGATGAGCGGCTCTGGGGGGCGTTGCTGGATCTCCAAGTTCGGCTGCGCGACTACATCGCCGTGCTCGGCCTCGATCTGGTGCTCGACGAGGCCGAAGGCTACGCCTTTCTCAAGAGCCGGCCCGAACCGGCGGAGGACGAGGCCGGCCCCCGGTTGCGGCGCCTCATCGTGCGCCGGCCGCTGTCGTTCCCGGTCAGCCTGCTGCTGGCGCTGCTGCGCAAGAAGCTCGTCGAATTCGATGCCGGCGGAGGCGACACGCGCCTGGTGCTGACGCGGGACGAGATCGTCGAACTGGTCCGCGTCTTTCTGCCCGACAGCAGCAACGAGGCCAGGCTGATCGATCAGATCGACGCGCAGATCAACAAGGTTGTCGATCTCGGCTTCCTCCGGCGCCTCAAGCCCAGCGGTGGAACGGTCGTGGGGCCGGCCGGCTTCGAGGTCCGGCGCATCCTCAAGGCCTTTGTCGACGCCCAATGGCTGGCCGATTTCGATGCCCGGCTGGCCGACTATCAGGCCCATCTCGCCGGCGGAGAGCGAGCCGCAGGAGACACCGATGAATGACCTGCAGCCCCGGGACGACCAGCTGTCCCTTGGTCTCGACGCCCGGATCGAGGGCTCGCTGGCCGGCTTCCGGCTGAAGCGGCTCGAGGTCTTCAATTGGGGGACGTTCCACAATCGGATCTGGACACTCTCCCTCGATGGCCGCAACGGCCTGCTCACGGGCGACATCGGCTCCGGCAAATCGACCCTGGTGGACGCGGTCACGACTTTGCTCGTGCCGGCGCATCGCGTCGCCTACAACAAGGCTGCCGGAGCCGATGTCAAGGAGCGCACGCTCCGCTCCTACGTGCTCGGGCATTACAAGTCCGAACGCAACGAAGCCACCGGGACGGCCAAGCCGGTGAGCCTGCGCGACCACAACAGCTATTCCGTCATTCTCGGGGTCTTCCACAATGCCGGCTACGACCAGACGGTGACGCTGGCACAGGTGTTCTGGATCAAGGACACCCAGGCGCAGCCGGCGCGCTTCTTCGTGGGGGCGGAGCGCGACCTTTCGATCGCGGCGGATTTCACGCAGTTCGGTTCGGACCTCACGCAGCTGCGCCGGAAGCTGCGGGCCGCTGGGGCGGAGATCGAGGACAGCTTTCCCCGCTACGGCGCATGGTTTCGCCGCCGCTTCGGCATCGAAAGCGATCAGGCGCTGGAGCTGTTCCATCAGACGGTGTCGATGAAGTCGGTCGGCAATCTGACCGATTTCGTGCGCGACCACATGCTGGAGCCGTTCGAGGTGGCGCCGCGCATCCAGGCGCTGATCACCCATTTCGACGACCTCGATCGGGCGCATCGGGCGGTCCTGAAGGCGCAGCGGCAGGTCGAGCTGCTCACGCCGCTCGTGGCCGATTGCGGGCGGCACACCGCGCTGGCCGGCGAGGTCGTGGATCTGGAGCGCTGCCGCGAAGCGCTGCGGGGATACTTCGCGGGCCTGAAGCTGGGGCTGCTCGACAAGCGCCTGGCCACGCTGGAACACGACTGGACCCGGCTCGACGGGGAGGTCAGGCGTCTCGAGGCGCAGCATGGCGAGCAACAGATCCGGCTCGACGAGATCAGGCAGGCCGTCGCCGAGAATGGCGGGGACCGGCTGGAGCGGCTGGCCGCCGAGATCCAGAGGAAGCAGGCGCTGCGGGACACGCGTCAGGCCAAGGCGCGCCGGTATGGGGAACTGACCGCGATTCTGGGCGAACCGGCCGTTGCCGACGTTGCGGCCTTCGCCGGCCAGCGCCTCCGCCTTGCCGCCTTGCGCGACGAGCTTCGCGGGCGCGACGCGGATCTGCAGAACAACGTGACCGAGCACGGCGTGACCCTGCGCCAAGGCAAGCTCGAGCATGACGGCCTGCAGGCCGAGATCGACAGCCTGAAGCGGCGGCGCAGCAACATCGACGACCGGCAGATCCAGATCCGCGCCGCCCTGTGCGACGCGCTCGGCATCGCCGAGGATGAGATGCCGTTCGCGGGCGAGCTGATCCAGGTGCGTGAAGCGGACCGCGACTGGGAGGGCGCCGCCGAGCGGCTGCTGCGGAACTTCGGGCTGTCGCTGCTGGTGCCTGATGCCCGTTACCGGGCGGTCGCCGACTGGGTGGACCGCAACCATCTGCGCGGCCGGCTGGTCTATTTCCACGTCCGTCCGCGCCGGCCGGGCGACCTTCCCGACCTGCACCGCGACTCGCTCGTCCGGAAGCTGGCGGTCAGGCCCGACTCGCCGTTCTACGACTGGCTGGACCGCGAGCTCGCCTATCGGTTCGATTTCGCGTGCTGTGCGACGCAGGACGAGTTCCGGCGCGAGGCCCGCGCCCTCACGCGTGCCGGCCAGATCAAGGACCCCAACGGGCGGCATGAGAAGGACGACCGCCACCGCATCGACGATCGCAGCCGTTACGTGCTGGGCTGGACCAACGCCGAGAAGATCGCGGCGCTCGAAGAGAATAGGGACCAGCTCGAACGGCGCCTGCATCAGGTCGCCGAACTCGTCGCCAAGCTCAACTCCGAGCGGGAGGGATTGGCGCACCGCCTCGCAGCCTCGGCGAAGCTGGAGGAGTTTGCCGAGTACGGGGAACTCGATTGGACGAGCGTGGCCGCGGAGATCGCGGCGCTGGAGGCCGAGCGCGAGCGGCTGGCTTCGGCGTCCGACGTGCTGAGGCAACTGAACGAGCAATTCCGGCAGGCGAAGGAACTGCTGGGGCGGATGGAGAAGGACCTCAGGGAGGCCAGGGACGCGCGCTCCAAGGTCGAGCAGCGCCGCAGCGACGCCGAAGCGCTGCGGCAGCAGGCGCAGGAACTGGTGCGGGACGCAGCGGCCGACGAGGCGCTGTCGCTGCGGCTGGAGACGATGCGTGCCGAGGCCTTGGGCGACCGCCAGCTGACCGTGGAATCGTGCGACAACCGGGAGCACGACCTTCGCGTCTGGCTCCAGGCCGCTATCGACGCCGAGCGGAAGAAGCTGGAACGCCTGACCGAGAAGATCATCAAGGCCATGTCGGCCTTCAAGGACGAATTCAAGCTCGAGACCGCCGAGATCGATGCCAGCCTCGACGCCGCGTTCGAATACGGGACGCTGCTCGATCAGTTGAACCGGGACGACCTGCCGCGTTTCGTCGCCCGCTTCAAGGAGCTGCTGAACGTCAACACGATCAACGAAATCGCCAACTTCAATGCCCAGCTGGCCCGCGAGCGCGAGACCATCAAGCAGCGGATCGATCGCATCAACGAGTCGCTGGCGCAGATCGACTACAACCCCGGGCGCTATATCATCCTGGAATCCCAACCCAGCCCGGACAGCGAGGTCCGGGACTTCCAGGCGAGCCTGCGGGCTTGCACCGAGGGGGCGCTGACCGGCGCCGAGGATTCCCAGTATTCCGAAGCCAAGTTCCTGCAGGTCAAGGCGATCATCGACCGCTTCCGCGGGCGGGAGGGCCTGTCCGAGCAGGACCGTCGCTGGACCGCCAAGGTGACCGACGTGCGCAACTGGTTCCTGTTCGCCGCCAGCGAACGCTGGCGCGAGGACGGGGCCGAGCACGAGCACTATTCCGATTCCGGCGGCAAGTCGGGCGGCCAGAAGGAGAAGCTGGCCTACACGATCCTGGCGGCCAGTCTGGCGTATCAGTTCGGACTGGAGTGGGGGGCCGCGCGCTCCCGCTCCTTCCGCTTCGTCGTCATCGACGAGGCCTTTGGACGCGGCTCCGACGAATCGGCGCAATACGGCCTCCAGCTTTTCCGGCAGCTCAACCTGCAGTTGCTGATCATCACGCCGCTGCAGAAGATCCATATCATCGAGCCGTTCGTATCCAGCGTCGGCTTCGTTCAGAACGAAGACGGCCGTGCCTCGAGGCTCCTCATGCTGACGATCGAGGAGTACCAGGCGCGGAAGGCGTCATACATGGCGTCGACGGACATGCTGGCGACGGCAGATCTGCCGGAATGAACTGGACCACTCCGCGCGACCTGAAGGTCCAGCTCTCGCGGCTCCGGGATCGTGGGGAGCTGCTGCGGCCCCTGGTCACCGGCGAGGCGGCATTCCCTCTGCGCCTCGTCCTGAAGGGGCCCAGTTCGTCCGAGTTGACCGATCGCTTCGAGGCCGTGCGGGCGTGGGCCGCGGATCTCGCGGCGGTGCCGCATGTCCGCATCGAGTGGCGCGAGGCCCGCCACCGTGTCCACGGCCTGCAGCGCCTGCCCGTCCAGGCCTGGGTCGACACGCTGGACGGCGCGCTCACGTTGCTGGGCAGCCGCCACGAGGGCGAGCGGCTGCGGCAGATGGTCGAATCGGCGAGGACCCTGGCCCCGGCCCTTCTGCCCTGGCTGGCCAGGCGCCCGGTGCAGGCCGTCGCTCTTGCTGATCGGTGGCAGCGCCTGATCGACGTCGTGCTCTGGTTGGCCGATCACCCGCGCCCCGGCATCTATCTGCGTCAGGTGGACGTTCCCGGGGTCGACAGCAAATTCATCGAAGCGCATCGCGCGGTCTTGTCCGAGCTGCTCGACCTCGCACTGCCTCCGGAGGCCGTGCAGCCCGACCGGGCAGGCGTCGGTCAATTCGCGTCCCGCTACGGTTTCCTGGACAAGCCCGTCCGCATCCGCTTTCGCGTGCTCGACGACGACATCCGGCTGCTGCCCGGTATTGCGCGCCCCGACATCACGCTAGACGCAGACAGCTTCGCGGCCCTGGATCTTCCGATCGGGCGCGTCTTCATCACCGAGAACGAGACCAACTTTCTCGCCTTCCCGCCGGTCCGTGACGGGATCGTGGTCTTCGGCGCCGGCTACGGCTGGGATGCGCTCGCCAGGGCCCGCTGGCTGGCCCGGAGCGCGATCCATTATTGGGGCGACATCGACACGCACGGCTTTGCAATTCTCGACCAGCTGCGCCGCCATTTTGGGCATGTGTCCTCGTTCCTGATGAATCGCGGGATCCTGACCGCGCACTGCCAGCACTGGGGCGAGGAACCCGATCAGGTGACGAACGATCTGCCCTGGCTGGAGAACGAGGAGCGCGCCCTGTTCGACGATCTGCGCCACAACCGTATCCGCCCGAATCTGCGGCTGGAGCAGGAGCGGGTGGGATTTCGGTGGGTCACGGATGGTCTGCGCCGCCTCGCGGGCGATCCGGATCGCGGTTGACGTCTCCGTTGGCATCTTCTCGCGCTGACGTGCTGCCTTCCGTCGCCACGGTCCTTTCGTCCCGCCGGCAGACCGCCTATATCGGGCCGATCATGATCGTGCTCGGCATCGAGACCTCCTGCGACGAGACGGCGGCGGCGCTGGTCGACGACCAGCGGCGCATCCTGGCCAACGTCGTGCTCAGCCAGATCGAGGAGCACGCCCCCTATGGCGGCGTGGTGCCCGAGGTGGCGGCGCGCGCCCATCTGGCCCATCTCGACGGCGTGGTCCGCCGGGCGCTGGCCGAGGCCGGGATCGGCCTCGACGCGGTCGACGGCATCGCCGCCACCGCCGGGCCGGGGCTGATCGGCGGCGTCGCCGTCGGGGTGATGACCGCCAAGGGCATCGCCGCCGCCCGCGGCCTGCCCTTCCTCGGCGTCAACCATCTCGAGGGTCACGCCCTGACCGCCCGACTGACCGACGGCGTCGACTTCCCCTACCTGCTGCTGCTGGTCTCCGGCGGCCATTGCCAGTTGCTCTGCGTCGAGGGCGTCGGCCGCTACCGGCGTTGGGGCACCACCATCGACGACGCGGTCGGCGAGGCCTTCGACAAGGTCGCCAAGATGCTCGGCCTCGGCCATCCCGGGGGGCCGCTGGTCGAGGCGGCGGCGCGGGGCGGCAACCCGAAGCGCTTCGCCCTGCCGCGGCCGATGGTCGGACGGCCGGACTGCGACTTCTCCTTCTCCGGCCTCAAGACCGCGGTGCGCCGCGCCGTGGCCGATCTGCCGCAGCCGCCGGCGGCGCAGGATGTCGCCGATCTCTGCGCCGCCTTCCAGGAATCGGTGGCGGCCTCGCTGGCCGACCGTGCCAAGCGCGCGATTGCCCGGTTCCGAGCGGAGCATCCGGCCGGCGGCGCCTTCGTGGTGGCCGGCGGCGTCGCCGCCAACCGGCGCCTGCGCGCCCGCCTGTCCGAGGTGGCGGAGGCGGCGGGGCTGCCCTTCGTCGCGCCGCCGCTGAACCTGTGCACCGACAACGGCGCCATGATCGCCTGGGCCGGGCTGGAGCGGCTGCGCCTGGGCCTGGTCGACGGGCTCGACTGCGCGCCGCGGCCGCGCTGGCCGCTCGATCCCACCGCGACGGCGGCGATCGGCGCCGGGGTGAAGGCTTGAGCCGCCAATGAGTCCAAGGCGCATCGCGGTGATCGGCGCCGGCGCCTGGGGCACGGCGCTGGCCCAGAGCTTCGCCGGGGCCGGGCACAGGGTGGTGCTGTGGGCGCGCGACCCGGACCGTGCCGCGGCGATGCAGGACAGCCGCGAGAACGCCGCCTATCTGCCGGGCATCGCGCTGCATCCGGGGATCGCTGTGACCGCCGACCTCGCCGCGGCGGAGGGGCTGCGGGTGCTCGCCGTGCCGGCACAGCATCTGCGCCCGATCCTGGAGCAGTTGTCGCCGCGGCCCGGGCCGCTGGTGATCACCGCCAAGGGCATCGAGACCGCGACCGGCCGGCTCATGCATGAGGTCGCGGCCGAGGCGCGGCCGGAGGCGGCGCCGGCGCTGCTGTCCGGCCCCAGCTTCGCCGCCGAGGTGGCGCGCGGCCTGCCGACCGCGCTGACCCTGGCCTGCGCCGACGCCGAGGCCGGCGCCGCCTTGGCCCGCAGCCTCGGCCACAAGACGCTGCGGCTGTACTGGAGCGAGGATCTGCGCGGCGTCGCCCTCGGCGGCGCGCTGAAGAACGTGCTGGCGATCGCCGCCGGCATCGTCACCGGACGCGGATTGGGCGAGAACGCCCGGGCGGCGCTGGTCACCCGCGGCCTGGCCGAGATGACGCGGCTCGGCGCCGGGCTCGGGGCGCGGCCGGAGACGCTGATGGGCCTGTCCGGCCTCGGCGACCTGCTGTTGACCGCCTGCAGCGCCACCAGCCGCAACACCTCGCTCGGCATCGCGCTGGGGCAGGGCCGGCCGCTGGCGCAGATCCTGGCCGAGCGCCGGTCGGTCACCGAAGGGGTGTGGACCGCGGCGGCGGCGGCCCGGCTGGCGGCGCAGGCGGGCGTCGACGCGCCGGTGATCGCCGCGGTCGACGCCGTGCTGAACCGCGGCGCCGCGATCGACACCGCCGTCGCCGGCCTGCTGCTGCGGCCGGCGAAACGCGAGGTATGAGGGGCGCGGGAAGGAAAACGACGCTATCATGCGAACGGCGAAGACGTTTGATTCTGTCCTGTCCAAATCGTCATCGCGAGGAGCGAAGCGACGTGGCGATCCAGGGGCCGGTGTCGCTGGATGGCCACGCCCCTGCGGGGCTCGCCATGACGGATTTACAATGGCGCCGTCCGCATGAGCACGAAGTCCGTTAGGCATGATGTCGATCTCGCCCATCTGCCGCCTCTGACCAAGGCGCAGGAGGCGGCGCTGGCGGCGCTGGCCGCTCGCCCGGACAGCGAGATCGACACCAGCGACATCCCCCCGCTGACCGAGGCGTTCTGGCAGAACGCCGAGCGCGGCCGGTTCTATCGGCCGGTCAAGACCTCGACCACCCTGCGCATCGATGCCGACGTCCTGGCCTGGCTGCGGTCGCAGGGGAAGGGGTATCAATCGCGGATCAACGCGATCCTACGACGCGAGATGCTGGCCGCTCTCCGGTCTCGAAAGACCGGCTAGCGGGAAGGGGCGATGCGTTCTGCACCCTTCCCGAAGTGTCCGTGTTTCCGCTAGCGTCCCGCCCAGAGGCGCGCGTCGCCGTCGATCCGAGAGGCTGAGAACCATGAAGCACTGGCTGGTGAAGTCCGAACCCGTCAAATGGGGCTGGGACCAGATGGTCAAGGCCAAGCGCACCCATTGGGACGGGGTCCGGAACTACGCGGCCTCGAACAACCTGAAGGCGATGAAGATCGGCGACCAGGCGTTCTTCTACCATTCGCAGGAGGGCCTGGAGATCGTCGGCATCGTCGAGATCGTGCGCGAATACTACCCGGACCCGAGCGACGAGAGCGGCCGCTTCGGCATGGTCGACGTGCAGGCCTCCCGGCCGCTGAAGACCCCGGTGACCTTGAAGCAGATGAAGGCCGATCCGGCCCTGTCCGACCTCGTCCTGATCCGCCAGGGGCGGCTGTCGGTCAGCCCGGTCAGCGACGCCGAATGGAAGCACATCTGCAAGCTCGGCGGCGTCGAACCGAAGTGAGGGTTGGCATGAGCGGTCCGGACGCCCCCGCCGACGCTCATGTCTGGACGGCCGAAGTGCCGGAGGACGACGCCCTGTTCGAGGCGTGCCTGCCGTTCCTGACCGCGGCGGAGCGGGCGCGGGCCGTGCGCTTCGTCATGCCGGGAGACCGCCGCCGCTTCGCCGCCGCCCGGTCGCTGATGCGCCGGCTGCTGCAGGAGATCGCCGGCATCCCGGCCGGCGAGTGGGACTTCGCCATCGGCGACCACGGCAAGCCGCTGATCTGCCGGCCGGAGCAGGGGCGGTCGATCGGCATCAACATCTCGCATGCCGAGGGCATGGTCGCCTGCGCCGCGGCGCCCGGCAGCGTCATCGGGGTCGATCTCGAATGGCTCGGCCGGGTGGTCGAGCCGCGCATCGCCGACCGCCGCTTCGCCGCGGCGGAGGCGGCGGCGGTGCGGGCGGTGCCGGCAGACCGGCGTCGTGAGGCTTTCCTCTCGATCTGGACGGTCAAGGAAGCCTATGTGAAGGCGCTCGGCGGCGGCCTGACCATCGCGCTCGACAGCTTCGTGGTCGAGGCGCTGTCGGAGCGGCCGAGGGTGCGCTTCCTCGACCCAGCGGTCGACGGCGCCGCCTGGCATTTCCGGCAGTGGCGGCCCTCGCCCCGCCACCTGCTGGGGCTGGCGCTGCGCAAGCCCGAGGGCGAGCCGGTCATCGCGGTCCGGCCCGTTGCCCTGACGCCCTGACGCTCGGCGTCGGCTCGGGCGGGCCGGGCAGGATCTCGCGCAGATAGGCGCCGACGCCGTAGGCCTGCTCCCACTGGTAGGGATAGCCCAGCGACACCTCCTCGAACCGGGTGCCGTCGCGCCAATCGGTGTGGCGGACGTGCAGATGGCCGCTGACCGCGACCGCGGCGCGGAACCGCCGGTGCCAGTCCTCGGTCAGCACCGTGCCGCACCACGGGCTGAAGCGCGGGATGCGCGGGATCCGCACCAGGTCGCGGCGCAGCGGGTAATGGTTGACCAGGATGGTCGGCAGCCCGGCGGGCAGCGCCGCCAGGCGCCGGGCAGTGGCCTCGATCCGGGCCCGGCACCAGTCCTGCCGGGTCGGGTGGGGATCGGGGTACAGCAGCAGCTCGTCGGCGCAGACGGCGCTCTCCTCCGCCGCCCAGGCCACCACCTCCTCGATCGGCAGGTCGGCCGGGCGGAAGCTGTAGTCGTACAGCAGGAACAAAGGGGCGATGGCGTGCTCGCCGCCCGGCCCGGGCCAGATCGGATAGGGATCCTCCGGCGTGGTCACCCCATGCCGCCGGGCCAGCGCGACCAGCGAGTCGTAGCGCTCGACGCCGCGCGGCGCGGCCGGGCTGCGGGCCCGGGTCCACAGCTCGTGGTTGCCCGGCACCCAGATCAGCCTTGCGAATTTCGATCCGAGCAGGGTGAAGGCGCGGCCCAGCCCGTCCGCCGTCTCGGCGATGTCGCCGGCCAGGATCAGCCAGTCCTCGGGACGGTCGGGCAGGGCCTCCAGCCGCTCGAAGCTGGCATCGGAGGCGAGGTGGAGGTCGGCGATGGCGAGCAGGCGCATCGGAACAGCTTGGCCGGTCCGGGCCGATCTGGCCAGCTATCCTCGGAACCGGTGCAGCGACACGATGCGGTGCAGCTCGACATCCATGTCGGAGCGCCAGCTGCGCGGCGCGTCGTCGGCCAGGGCGTCCGGGTCGGGGCGGGACGGCTCGTCCTCGCGGCAGAACGTCTCCGGATGCATGCCGCGGGCGCAATGGGCGAAGCCGTCGATGATCACCTGGGCGATTTTCGACGTGCCCCGGCGCAGCGCCCCGGGCTCGGGCTGCGGTGCGGGCGCGGCGGGCGCCGCGGGCCGGACGAAGGGATAGATCCTGGCTTCGAGGACCTCGGCCTCGATGGGCAATTCGGTCCGGTCGGCGGCGATCGGCCAGTCCGGTCTCATCACACTCACCCTTGCGCAGCGCGGCGAACCGCAGGCTCGATGGGGTGAGGCTCGCAACCGGCCGCTACCGCATGGTGGCGGAATCGGGCGAAATGGTTGCCGGTGTAATGTTCAGGCGCCCGGCTCGCCGCCCTGCGCCAGGAGACAGTCGATGAGCCACGCCCCCAGCCTGACGCCCGAGGACGAGCAGCTGCTGCACGATCTGCGGCAGCAGCGGCGGCATCACCGGACCAAGCATCGCGCCGAGCTCGGCTTCGGCCAGCGCCTGGCCGACGGCGTGGCGGCGACGGTCGGCTCCTGGCGTTTCATCATCATCCAGAGCGGCCTGCTGGCCCTCTGGATCCTGCTCAACGTCATCGGCTGGATCCAGGCCTGGGACCCTTACCCGTTCATCCTGCTGAACCTGGCCCTGTCGTTCCAGGCGGCCTACACCGCGCCGATCCTGATGATGAGCCAGAACCGCCAGTCCGAGATCGACCGCCACCACGCCGAGGTCGACTACAAGATCAACATCAAGGCGGAGCTGGAGATCGAGCAGCTGCACCAGAAGATCGACCTGCTGCGCGAGCAGGAGGTGGTGCGCCTGACCCGGGCGGTCGAGCTGCTGCTGCAGCGCCTGGACGCGGCGGAGGGGAAGGGGACGGCCTGACCTTACCGAGGACGGCGCCGCTCGGCGAAGTGCCGCTCGGCGCGGGCCTCGGCGTAGCGCCGGTCGGCCTGGGCCTTGACCTCGGGCCAGCGCAGCGCGGCCTCGGCGCTGCTCATCCTGCCGTACAGCGACATGTAGGCTTCGTGATGCATCAGCGTGCGCGGCTTCTCGGTGGCCTGCCAGGCCTCCAGATGCCAGGGCTCGCCGGCATCCTCGAGCGCGCCGGTCGAGGCGTAGATCTGCGCCTCGGCACGGCTGCCGTCGGCCAGCGCCACGGTCACCGGCTGCAGCGCGTAGTCGTCGCTCTCGAAGAACTGCATCCGGTCCAGCTCGTCGCCGGTGAAGCCCTCGACCAGCAGCCCGTCGACCCGGCCGTCGGGATGCGGCACCAGGATCGGATAGCTCTCGCCCTTCACCTTGCGGCTCTGCCGGCCCAGCAGGGTCGCCGGCTGCGTCGCCAGGGCCGCCATCGGCTGGCCGATCACCAGCGCGAACAGGTCGGGATCCTGCAGCGTGCCGAAAAAGAACAGGCGCATCGGTCGTTTCCCTTCCCGGCCCGGGCGGTTCCGACGGCGTGTCGGCCGCCCGGCATTGTGGAGGTGCGAGGGGCCGCAATTTGATCCTGCGGCGCCGAAAGTCAAGGTGATTCACAGGGACTTCTTGGAGCCGCCAATCCGGCCTTTTGTCTGCTTTGTCAGCATGTTTGCAGGTTTTTCTGTGATCCTGTGCAAAACGGATATATATATTTATGTCGCGGCCGGCATCGGCCACCAACAGAGATTTGGGGGCAGCGGATGTTACAGGAGTTCAAGGCCTTCATTGCCCGTGGCAGTGTGATCGACTTGGCGGTCGGCATCATCATGGGCGTGGCCTTCACAACGATCGTGAATTCCCTGGTCAACGACATCATCATGCCGCCGATCGGCGTGCTGCTGGGCGGTGTCGACTTCTCGAACTACTACATCAATCTTTCCGGGACTGACTATCCGAGCCTGGCCGCGGCCAAGGCGGCCGGCGCCGCGACGATCAACTACGGCGTCTTCATCAACGCCATCATCAACTTTTTGATCGTGGCCTTCGCCATCTTCCTCCTGGTGAAGCAGGTCAACCGTTTCATGAAGAAGCCCGAACCCGCCCCCGCGGCCCCCGCCGCGCCGCCGCGCAGCGAGGTGCTGCTGGAGGAGATCCGCGACACGCTGCGCAGCCAGCGGGGCTGACGTTTATACCCTTCCTGTTCCTGTCATTGCCGGGCTTGACAGGCAAGGGGCTCAGTAGACGATCCGGATCTCGACCCGGCGGTCGCCGACGGTGACGCCCGGCAGGGCCCCGGCGTCGCCATGGCCTTCGATACGGTGGATCAGGTCCGGCGAGACGCCGTCCGCCACCAGCGCCGCGGCGACGGCCTCGGCCCGCTTGACCGACAGCGCCTCATGGGTGTCGCGCGGGCCGGCCTTGCCGGCGAAGCCGTCGACGTTGATCGACTTCGCGCTCCAGCTCTTGGCCTCCGACGCCGCCTTGGCGACCAGCGCCCGCGCATCCGGCGTCAGCTCGGCGCTCTCATCCTTGAAGAAGATGTCATAAGGGCCGCCGGCCTTGGGGGCGCAGGCGGCGATCGCCAGGACGGGAACCAGGGCCAGGAGCGCACGACGGCTTGCAATCGGCATGATCGACCTGTTCGGGTTTGTTGTTGGTCGGGAATCCTTACCTGAGCGGCCCGGCCGATAGAAGCGCTTCCGCTTCGCTGCGTTGTCGAAAGCGCGTTACCTCTTGCCGGCCGGCTCGATCGCGCCCTGGGCCAGCAGCGCGTCCAGCAGTGCCGCCGCCGCCGGATCGGCCCAGGCCGCCTTCGCCTCCTCCGCCTTGAGCCGCCCGTCGCCGCACAGGCGCAGCGCTGCCTCGGCGGCGACACCGGCCGGCGCCGGATGCGCCTCGCCATCGGCGAACAGGACCAGCCCGTCCCCGTCGCGGGCGAAGGCCAGGCGGCTGCCGATCGTCCGGCGCAGCGCCCCGGCCGGCCGGCGTTTGCGCGGCGGCGGCGCCTCGCGCTCCTCCTTCGGCTCGGTCAGCAGGCCGCCCAGCCAGCCGGCCAGGAAGCGGCGATCGTCCAGCCTCTCGGCCAGATAGGCCCGCACCCGCTCGATCGCCGCGTCGGGGATCTCGCCGGGGTTGGCCGGCGGCGCCAGGTCGGGGTCGGCATAGCGCCGCTCCTCGTCCTCGGCATCGGCCACGGCAGCGGCGAAGCGGCCGGCCAGCTCGGCCACGCTCGGGGCGCGGAAGCCGATCGAGAAGGTCAGGCAGTCGTCCTCCGCCACGCCGTCATGGGCCCAGCCCGGCGGCAGGTACAGCATGTCGCCCGGCTCCAGCACCCACTCCTCGGCCGGCTGGAAATCTGCCAGCAGCTTCAGCGGCTGGTCCGGCACCCAGGCGGGCCGCACCTCGGCGGCGCCGCCGATCCGCCAGCGCCGGCGGCCCAGCCCCTGCAGCAGGAACACGTCATACTGGTCGACATGGGCGCCGACGCCGCCGCCCGGCGGGGCGTAGCTGACCATGACGTCGTCCAGCCGCCAGTCCGGGACGAAGCGGAAGCGGTCGCGCAGCGCCTCTACCGCCGGCTCCCACAGGTCGACCCCCTGCACCAGCAGGGTCCAGTCCTTGGCCGGCAGCTTGCCGAAATCGGCCTCGTCGAACGGCCCGTGCCGCACCGCCCATTTGCCGCGGCGGCGGGTGACCAGGCGGCTCTCCACCCCATCCTCGCAGGCCAGGCCGGCCAGCTCGTCCGGCGTGATCGGGCTGGTCCAGCCCGGGATCGCCTGGCGGATCAAGAGCGGCGCCTTCTGCCAGTGGTGGGCCAGAAAATCGGCGGCGGACAGGCCGCCGAGCAGGGGATCGGTCATGGAAGCCGCAGTCTTGCCCAGGGAATGACGGCGCGCACTGTACCGGCTCGATCCGTCCTCGCCCAGCGGCGCGTCCTCCGTGCTAGCATCGGCCCAACGAGACACCGCCCCTCACGAAACTGGAGGATGTCATGAGCGCGAATGATCCCGTCGTCATTGCGGGCGCGGCCCGCACCCCGATGGGCGGCTTCCAGGGCGAGCTGAAGGATGTGCGCGCGCCGCAACTCGGCGCCGTCGCCATCCGCGCGGCGCTGGAGCGCGCCGGCCTCGCCGCCGATGCGGTCGAGGAGGTGGTGATGGGCTGCGTGCTGCCGGCCGGCCTGGGCCAGGCTCCGGCCCGCCAAGCCGCCCGCGGCGCCGGCCTGCCCGACGCGGTGCCCTGCACCACGGTCAACAAGATGTGCGGCTCCGGCATGAAGGCGGTGATGCAGATCCATGACGCCATCGCCGCCGGGTCGGTGGGCATCGGCGTCGCCGGCGGGCTGGAGAGCATGACCAACGCCCCCTATCTGCTGGATCGCGCCCGCGGCGGCTACCGCATGGGCCATGGCAGGGTGCTGGACCACATGTTCCTCGACGGGCTGGAGGACGCCTATGAGCCCGGCCGGCTGATGGGCACCTATGCCGAGGACACGGCGCAGCACTACCAGTTCACCCGCGAGCAGCAGGACCGCTTCGCCCTGGCCAGCCTGGAGCGGGCGCGCAAGGCGTCGGAGGACGGCACCTTCGCCCGCGAGATCGCGGCGGTGACGGTGAAGGGCCGCGGCGGCGACGTGGTGATGACGGTCGACGAGCAGCCGCGCAACGCGAAGCCGGAGAAGATCCCGACGCTGAAGCCCGCCTTCCGGCCGGACGGCACGGTGACGGCGGCGAATTCCAGCTCGATCTCCGACGGCGGCGCGGCGCTGGTGCTGCTGCGCCGGTCGGAGGCGGAGCGGCGCGGCCTGCCGGTGCTGGCGCAGATCGTCGGCCATGCCAGCCACGCCCGGGCGCCGGCCTGGTTCACCACCGCGCCGATCGGGGCGATGGAGACGCTGTTCCAGCGGACCGGCTGGTCGGCCAGGGATGTCGACCTGTTCGAGATCAACGAAGCCTTCGCCGTGGTCACCATGGCGGCGATGCGCGACCTCGACCTGCCGCACGACAAGGTCAATGTCCATGGCGGCGCCTGCGCCCTCGGCCACCCGGTCGGCGCGTCGGGAGCGCGGATCATCGTCACCCTGTTGAATGCATTGCAGACCCATGGCCTCAAGCGCGGCGTCGCCGCGCTCTGCATCGGCGGCGGCGAGGCCACGGCGGTGGCGGTGGAGCGGATCGCCGCATAGCCGAGGCGTCGGGTGGGTTCGCCGGCGGCGGACCCAACATGGATTGTGGGAACGGGGGATACGCATGCCGGGTTCGCGACGCGGATCCGGTCGACTCCTGCCGGGACGACAGAGGGAGAAGGATGATGACGGAGAAGACGCGGATCGGCGTGGTCGGCCTCGGCAGCATGGGCGCGGCGATGGCGGTTCGCCTGCTCGACCAGGGCTGGCCGGTCGCGGTGTGGAACCGCAGCCCTGCGGCGGAGGAGCCGCTGCTGGCCAAGGGCGCGGTCCGGGCGGCGACGCCGGCCGAGGCCGCTTCCGGCGGCATCGTCCTGTCCATGGTGGCGGACGATTCGGCGCTGAAGAGCGTGACCACCGGCGACAGCGGCATCCTGTCCGGCCTGTCGCAAGGCGGCGTGCATGTGTCGATGAGCACGGTCAGCCCGGCGATCGCCGCCGATCTCGCCGCGGCGCATGCGACGGCCGGTTCGGCCTATGTCGGGTCGCCGGTCTTCGGCCGGCCGCCGGCGGCGGGTTCCGGCCAGCTCTGGATCGCCGTGTCCGGCCCGGTCGCGGCCAAGGACAAGGTCCGGCCGGTGCTGGAGACGCTGGGTCAGGCGGTGCATGATTTCGGCGAGGCGCCGGAGGCCGCGAATGTCGTCAAGATCGGCGGCAACTTCATGATCGCGGCGGCGATCGAGGCGATGGCCGAAACCTTCACCCTCCTGGAGAAGCACGGCGTCTCCGCCCGCCAGGCGCATGAGCTGTATTCCAGCTCGATCTTCGCCGCGCCGATCTACAAGAACTACGGCGGCTTCATCGTCGACCGGAAGTTCTCGCCGCCCGGCTTCCGCATGCCGCTCGGCCTCAAGGATGTCGGCCTGGCCCTGGCGGCCGGGGAGAGGGTAGGGGTGCCGCTGCCCTTCGCCGCGGTGCTGCGCGAGCGCTTCATCGGCTCGATCGCCCGCGGCCGCGGCGACCTCGACTGGACCGCGATCGCCCTGGATGCCGCGGAAGCGGCGGGGCTGAAGGTGGATTGAGCCGCTATTCAGCCGCCGGCTCGGCCACCCGATGCTGGCGCTGCCATAGCGCGGCATAGAGCCCGTCCCGGGCCAGCAGCACCGCGTGGCTGCCGCGCTCGGCGATCCGGCCGCGGTCCAGCACCAGGATCTCGTCGGCGTTGACCACGGTCGACAGGCGATGGGCGATGATCAGGGTCGAGGTGCCGCGCGAGGCCTCGGCCAGCCGCTCCTGGATCGCCTGCTCGGTGGCGCTGTCGAGCGACGAGGTCGCCTCGTCGAAGATGAACAGCCGCGGCTGCTTCAGCACGGCGCGGGCGATGGCGACGCGCTGCTTCTCGCCGCCCGACAGCTTCAGCCCGCGCTCCCCGACCAGGGTGTCCCAGCCATCCGGCAGCCCGGCGACGAAGCGGTCCAGCTGGGCGATCCGCGCCGCCGCCTCGATCTCCGCGTCGGTGGCGTCCGGCCGGCCGAAGGCGAGGTTGTCGCGCAGCGTCTCGTTCAGCAGCACCGTGTCCTGCGGCACCACGGCGATGGCGGCGCGCAGCGAAGCCTGGGTGATGTCGCGCAGGTCCTGGCCGTCCATCACGACCCGACCGTCGGACGGGTCGTAGAAGCGGAACAGCAGCCGGGCGATGGTCGACTTGCCGGCGCCCGAGGCGCCGACCACCGCCACCGTCCGCCCGGCCGGCAGGGTGAAGCCGACATCGCGCAGGATCGGCCGGCGCGGGTCGTAGGCGAAGGAGACGTGCTCGAAGACGAGATCGCCGCGGCCGGGCGGCAGCGGCACGGCGCCCGGCGAATCCGTCACCTCCGGCGCCTCGTCGAGCAGCGCGAACATCTGCTCGACCGACCCCAGCGAGTTGCGGATCACCCGGTACAGTCGGCTCAGCTGCTCCAGCGGCCGGGCCAGGCGGACGAAATAGGTGTTCAGCAGCACCAGGTCGCCGACCGACATGGTGCCGGCCTGAACCGCCTGGCCGCCCAGGATCAGCAGGATGGCGAGGCCGACGCTCAGCACCGTCATCTGGGCGATGCCGTTCAGGCTGCGCAGCGCCAGCCCCCGCGCGGCCAGCCGCTCGACCTCCTCCAGCCGCTCGTCGTAGCGGCGGCCGATCGCGCCCTCGGCGCCGAAATACTTCACCGTCTCGTAGTTGATCAGGCTGTCGATGGCGACGGCATGGGCGCTGCTGCTCTCCCGGTTCATGGTCCGGATCGTGGTCCGCAGATTATCGGCGCCCAGCGTCATCGCCCAGGCGAAGGCGGCCAGGGTGGCGGCGGTGACAAGGGCGTAGAAGGGCGGCAGATGCGCCAGCAGGATGACACAGGTGGCGGCGATCTCGATCAGCAGCGGCAGGATGCGGAAGGCGACGTCGTAGATCAGCTCGCGGATGCCGGACAGGCCGCGGCCGAGGTCCTCGCTGACCGCGCCGGTGCGGCGGCCCAGGTGGAAGCGCAGCGATAGCCCGTGCAGATGGGTGAAGAAGGTGCGGCTCAGCCGCCGCACCAGCCGGTGCTCGATCGGGCCATAGGCGGCGTATTGCAGCTCGCCCAGGATGCGCCCGACCCAGGAGGCGACGGCATAGGCGGTGATCACGCCCATCGCCCCGACCGCCCAGGTGTTGGCTTTGCCGGCATAGGCGTCGATCGCCAGCGAGAACAGCAGCGGCACCAGCGCCACGGCGAAGGAGGACAGGAACACCAGGGCGACGCAGGCCAGGATGCGCAGCCGCACGCCCCAGCTCTCGCCGCGCCACAGATAGGGCATGACCCGGCCCAGCGTGGCCAGGTCGCCGCGCGCGCTGTGGTCCCCCCGGGGCGGTGTCATCGACATCGGCTTCCGTCCGTTCGTCCCCGCCATCCTAAACGGAAGGTGGCCGCAGGTCCGTCGCCGATCTAGGCTCCGGGCAACAGCGGGAGGAGAGCCGGATGCCGTCGCCGATCGAGTTCTATTTCGACTTCGCCAGCCCCTACGGCTATCTCGGCGCCACTCGGATCGACGCGCTCGCCGCGCGGCACGGCCGCGAGGTGCGGTGGAAGCCGGTGCTGCTGGGCCCGATCATGAAGCAGATCGGCACCAGGCCGATCCGCGAGCTGCCGGTGCGCGGGCCGTATCTGGAGCAGGATGCGGCGCGCTTCGCGGCCTATCTGGGCGTCCCCTTCACCCTGCCGGCGCAATGGCCGATCGCGGCCCTGGCGCCGTCGCGCGCGGTGTGGTGGCTGGCCGATGACCGGCCGGCCCTGGCGCACGACCTCGCCGTCGCGCTCTACGATGCGCATTGGGGCCGCGGCGAGGACATCGCCGCGCCCGAGGTGGTGCTTCGCATCGCCGCCGGGCTCGGCCTCGACGCGGCGGAAACCGCGGACGCGATCCAGCGGCCGGAGGTCAAGGACCGGCTGCGGGCCGAGACCGACGCGGCGGCGGCGAAGGGCGTGTTCGGCTCGCCCTTCTTCCTGCTCGACGGCGAGGGCTTCTGGGGCGCCGACCGGCTGGACCAGCTGGAATGGCGCCTCCAGGGCAGCCCGCGCGCGGGCTGACTACCGCACCTTCTCGGGCTTGTAGTACTCCGGCGCCCAGCCCTTGCCGGTCCAGCGGAACAGCCGGTTGCCGTCGACCAGCAGGTCGCGCTTGCCGGCGCTGTAGCTCGGCGCCAGGCCCAGGTCGTGGGCCTTGCCGTCGGCGACCGGGGTCAGCGATTGCGAACCCTCGGCCAGGATCTCCCAGGGGCAGCCGTTCGAATCGCAGTGCTTGGCGTCGTTCCAGAACACGATCACGTCCGGGGTCAACTGGCCGGGCTTCTCGTCCAGCTCCATCTCGGCCACCTGGAACGGCGCGTCGCGCCAGTTGATCACCGCCGGCGACACCATCGGCGCGTAGCGTGCCTCCAGCAGCGGGATCAGCCGGTCGGGGATCGGGCTCAGCCAGCGCAGGGGCGGCGGCGGGCTGGCCGGGGTGGGCGCGCTCGGCGTCGCCGCGGCGGTGTCGCCCGGGGCGACAGGCGGGGCGGCGCCCGTGGCCGGCGCCGTGGACGGCGCGATCGGGGTCGGCGCGCCCGGCGTGGCGTCGACGGTCCGGCCGCCGCTGGCGAGATGGGCCACGGTCTCCACCGTCAGCCCGTCGTCCGGCGCCGGCAGGTTGTTCTTCTGCTGGTAGTCGCGCACCGCCGCCCGGCTGCGCTGGCCCAGGATGCCGTCGACTTGGCCGAGCCGATAGCCCGCCCCGTTCAGGGCGCTCTGCACCGCGCCGATCTCGGCCCGGTCGAATTCGACCGTCGGGTTGTCAAAGACATAGGACCCGGCGATGCGGGGCGCGCCGTCGCAGTTCTGCGGCAGGGCGTTCGCCGTGTCGATCGACGCGCCGCGGCCGTCGAAGCGGATCGCCAGGGCGGCGCCGCTGTTGCTGGTCCAGGTGATGGTGTCGCCGACCGGCTTGGCCATGCCGGACATCAGGCAGATGCCGCCGCGGCTGGAGCGGTGCAGCAGGAAGGCGACGTTGCCGTCCTGCGTCGGCTGGACCAGCAGCCGGATCGGCGCGTCGCCGCCGGCGACATAGGTGCCGGCCTCGATGTTGGCGGCAAAAGCGGTGCCCGCCCAGCCGGCGGTCGCGGCCAGGCAGGCCAGGGCAATGGTGGAACGCATCCGGGGCTCTCCGTGTCGTCTCGGTCGCTGTGCGAAACGTCCGGGGCACAGGTCCGGTTCCGATTCCCCGCGGGTGACGGCGGCGGCGCGATCGGCTAAACCGCCACACTCCCTAGGAAGATGACCGCCATGTCCGAGACCCGAATCATCAAGCCCCAGCCGATCAGCGGCTTCCCGGAATGGCTGCCGGAGGAGAAGCTGGTCGAGGACCGCGTCCTGCGCATCATCCGCGACGAGTTCGAGCGCTACGGCTTCACCCCGATCGAGACGGCGGCGGTGGAGCGGCGCGAGATCCTGACCGCCAAGGGCATCGTCGAGAAGGAGATCTACGCCCTGTCCCGCCTGGCGGCGGGGGAGGGTGAGGACGCTTCGACCGACATGGCGCTGCATTTCGACCTGACCGTGCCGACGGCGCGCTACGTGGCGCAGAACGCGGCCCGGCTGACCTTTCCGTTCCGCCGCTACCAGATCCAGAAGGTGTGGCGCGGCGAGCGGCCCCAGGCCGGCCGGTTCCGCGAGTTCTACCAGGCCGATATCGACGTCATCGGCAACGGCAGCCTGGGCTTGCTCAACGACGCCGAGATCCCCTGCGTCATCAACGCCATCTTCGCCCGCATCGGCATCGGCGAATTCGTCATCCGCATCAACAACCGCAAGCTGCTGCAGGGCTATCTGCTCGACCAGGGGCTGACGGCCGAGGGCGTCGGCGCGGCGCTGAAGGTGATCGACGCGATCGAGAAGGTCGGCCGCGAGCGCACCTTGGCGGATCTTGCCACCCATGCCGGCGTCGACGCGGCGATTGCGGCGCGGATCGTCGATCTCGTGACCCGTCCGGTGACCATCGCCGACCTGCGCGCGATCGAGGGTGGCGCGCTGTACCGCGAGGGGCTGGACGAGCTGGGCCAGGTGGCCGACGGCCTCGCCGCCTTCCAGGTGCCGGCGCATCGCTGGCGCATCGACCTCGCCATCGTCCGCGGCCTCGACTACTACACCGGCACGGTCTACGAGACCCAGCTGGTGGCGAATCCTGAGGTCGGCAGCATCTGCTCCGGCGGCCGCTACGAGGACCTGGCCAGCAACTACACCAAAGCGAAGCTGCCGGGCGTCGGCATCTCGATCGGCGTCACCCGGCTGCTGTCGCGCCTGTTCGACGCCGGCCTGCTGAAGCCCGGCGCCGCCACCCCCGCCGCGGTGCTGGTGACGGTGATGGACCGGGCGCAGCTGCCCTATTATCTCGGCCTGGCCACCGCGCTGCGCGCCGCCGGCATCGCGACCGAGCTGTTCACCGAAGGCAAGAAGGTCGGCGACCAGCTGAAATACGCCGACAAGAAGGGTTTTCCCCTGGCCGTGATCGCCGGCGAGACCGAGATCGCCGCCGGCACCGCGGTGCTGAAGAACTTGGCGTCCGGCGAGCAGTCGACCCATCCGCAGGGCGATCTGGCCGAGGCCGTGCGGCAGGCGCTCGCCGGGTAGCCATGGAACTGCCGGCCGCCCTGCGCGTCGCGGTCGACCGGGCGCTGGAGGGCGTCGCCCTGGCCGAGCTGTCGGCCGCGGCATCGCGGCTGTCGCAGCGCTACCGGGCCGAGCTGCGCGACGGCCGCTTCCATGTCGCGGACGACCGCGCGGTCCAGGCCTATCTCGCCACCCGGCTGCCAGCCACCTACGCGGCAATCCGCGCCTGCCTGGAGGCGGTGGCGGAGCGTCGGCCGGATTTTTCCCCCGCCAGCCTGCTCGACGCCGGCGCCGGGCCGGGCACCGCGCTCTGGGCCGTCGCGGAGACCTGGCCCGAGCTTTCCGCCGCCACGCTGCTGGAGGGCAGCGCCGCCTTCCGCGACTGGGGCGCCCGGCTGGCCGGGGACGACCTGCCGCCGGCGGACTGGCGCGCCGCCGACCTGGCCCGGCCGCTGCCGGAGCTGCCGGCGCATGACCTCGTCATCCTGTCCTATGTGCTGGACGAGCTGGCGCCGGACCGGCGCGGCGCCCTGGTCGACGGGCTGTGGGCAACCACCGCCGACCTGCTGCTGGTCGTCGAGCCCGGCACCCCGGCCGGGTACCGCCGCATCCTCGACGCCCGCTCGCGCCTGATCGCCGCCGGCGGCCATGTCGTGGCGCCATGCCCGCACGACCGCGCCTGCCCGCTGGTGGAGCCCGACTGGTGCCACTTCGCCCGGCGCGTCGCCCGCTCGCGCCTGCACCGCCAGGCCAAGGGCGGCGAGGTGCCGTGGGAGGACGAGAAATTCGCCTATGTCGCGGTCTCGCGCCGTCCGGGCGCGCCGATCATGGGCCGCGTCATCGCCCCGCCCCGCGGCGCCGGCTCCCGCATCGACCTGCGGCTGTGCACGCTGGACGGCGTGGCCGAGCGCACCGTGACCAAGCGCGACGGGGCGCTGCTGAAGACGGCACGGCGCCTGCGCTGGGGCGATGCACTGGGGGCCGAGCCGTAGGTTGGGTTCGCCTCGGCGAACCCAACATGCTGCGGCCCGAACCGATGTTGGGTTCGCGTTCGCGAACCCAACCTACGTGTCCAAAAAACGGTATGATCCTGCGGTAGATCCGAGGGAGATCCGCTTGGAATACATTCGGGTTCGGTGGCTTCACGGTTTCCCAAATGAGCCAGTGCTGCTCATCAGCGAGCTCGACGAGGCCCGACGGGAAACCCGGAAGATCGAGATCTTTCCGGACGGCTCCACAGGGTACGCCGATAACCGAGTGGAGCACGGAGGCACCCGGTTGGGTCTGGTTCCTGTCCCGCCGATCGCGGAAATCGCCGCCGACCCCCAGTTCATCCCCGAAGAAATCACATGCCAGGAGTTCGAGGACGCCTGGAGCCTGCGCATCCATGCCGAACGTGCGGCGCGGGCGGACATCCCCAAGGCGCTGGACATCCTCAAGCGCGCCGGCGTCGGCAATCCTCCGGCGAAAGGCGATGCCTTGCCCCGGGGGCGGAAACATCAATCGTTCGCCGCTGCCGAAGACCGCCCGGCGGCTGAAATGGGGCGACGCGCTCGGCCCCGGCGCGTAGCCTTGCGTCACTGCTGCGGTGACCGGCGGCAGGAAAGGGCACATCTTGCGCATCGCCATGCTGGCGCCGATCTCCTGGCGCACGCCGCCGCGCCACTACGGCCCGTGGGAGTTGGTGACCAGCCTGCTGACCGAGGCGCTGGTGGCGCGCGGCGTCGACGTCACCCTGTTCGCCACCCGGGACAGCCTGACGGCCGGCACGCTGGCCGGCGTGTGCCCGGCGCCTTATTCCGAAGACCCCGCCATCGACGCCAAGGTCTGGGAGATGCTGCACGTCGCCCATGTGTTCGAGCGGGCGGGCGAGTTCGACCTGATCCACAACCAGGCCGATTTCGTGCCGCTCGCCTTCTCGCGGCTGGTGGCGACGCCGGTGGTGACGACGATCCACGGCTTCTCCTCCGACCGCATCCTGCCGGCCTTCCGGGCGTATCAGGACCGGGTCCACTACGTCGCCATCAGCGACGCGGACCGCAGCCCCGGGCTGCGCTACGCCGCGACCATCCACCACGGCATCCGGCTGCAGGATTTCCCGTTCGACCCGCAGGGCAGCGACGATCTGCTGTTCTTCGGCCGGATCCACCCGGACAAGGGCGCGGCGGAGGCGATCGCAGCAGCCCACCGGACGGGGAGACGGCTGGTGATGGCCGGCATCGTCCAGGACCAGGGCTATTACGACAGGGAGGTCGTGCCCGCGCTCGACGGCCGGTCCGTGCTCTATCGCGGCCCGCTCGGCGGGGCGGACCGCACGGGCGCGCTGGGCGCCGCGCGGGCCATGCTGCACCTGGTCAATTTCGACGAACCCTTCGGGCTGTCGGTGGTCGAGGCGCTGGCCTGCGGCACGCCGGTCATCGCCAGCAGGCGCGGCGCGATGCCCGAGCTGATCGACCACGGCGTGACCGGCTTCCTGGTCGACAGCGTCGACGAGGCGGTGGCCGCGATCGGCCGGATCGGCGAGGTCGACCGCGCCGCCTGCCGGGCGGCGGTGGCGGCCCGCTTCACCGTCGACCGCATGGCCGACCGCTATCTGGCGCTGTACCGGTCGATCCTGGGCTGAGGGTCGACCGGCCCCGCCTCAGTCGGCTTCGACCGCCGAGGCGTGGCTGCGCAGCTCCTCGATGAACACCCGGCTGTTCTCGGTGTAGTCGATCGGCACGCTGACCAGATGCACGCCGCCCTGGGCGAAGGCCTGCTCCAAGGTCGGCGCGAAATCCTCGGCGGATTCGACCTTCCAGCCGGTGGCGCCATAGGCCTGGGCGTAGGTGACGAAATCCGGGTTGCCGAAGGTCAGGCCCCAATCGGCGAAGCCCTGCGCCTCCTGCTTCCAGCGGATCATGCCGTAGGCGTTGTCGACCAGGATCACCACAACCAGGTTGAGCTTCAGCCGGATCGCCGTCTCCAGCTCCTGCGAGTTCATCATGAAGCCGCCGTCGCCGCACACCGCCATCACCCGGCGGTCCGGATACAGCATCGCCGCCGCCATGGCCGAGGGCAGGCCGGCGCCCATGGTCGCCAGCGCATTGTCCAGCAGGATGGTGTTGGCGATGTGGGTGCGGTAGCTGCGGGCGAACCAGATCTTGTACATGCCGTTGTCGAGGGCGACGACGCCGTCCTCCGGCATCACCGCGCGCACGTCGTGGACGATGCGCTGCGGCAGCAATGGGAACCGGTCGCTGGTGCCGTCCGCCGCCACCTTCTCCAGGATCCTGCGGCGCAATTCGGCGAAGGCCTCGGCCGCGGTCGGGTGCGGCCCGCCGAAGACCTCGGCGATGCGGGCCAGCGAGGCGCCGATGTCGCCCACCACCTCATGGTCCGGGAAATACACCTCGGCGATGTCGGCCGGCTGGTAGCCGACATGGATCACGGTCTGCCCCGCCTGCTCCATGATGAAGGGCGGCTTCTCCACCACGTCGTGGCCGATCGCCAGGATCAGGTCGGCCTTGGTCACCGCATCGTGCAGGTAGTCGCCCTCGGACAAAGCGGCGGTGCCGATATAGAGGCCGGAATTGCCGTCGACCGCGCCCTTGCCCATCTGCGTGTTGAAGAACGGGATGCCCATCCGGCGCACGAAGTCGGACAGCGCCGGCACCAGGTGGCGGCGGTTGCCGGCGGCGCCGATCATCACCAGCGGGCGCTGGGCCGCGCGCAGCATCTCGGCGGCGGTGGCGACGGCCACGTCGTTGCCCACCGGCAGCTCCAGCGGGTGCAGCGGCACCGGCCCCAGCCCGTCGGGCGCCGGAAAGGCGGCGATGTCCTCCGGCAGCTCCAGATGCACCGGGCCCGGCCGCTCCTCCTGGGCGATGCGGAAGGCGTTGCGCACCAGGGTCGGGATCGCGCCGGTGCTGACGATCTGGCGCGACGACTTGGTCAGCGGCCGCATGGTGGCGACGATGTCGACGATCTGGAACTGCGCTTGCCGGCTCTTCAGGATCGGCTTCTGGCCGGTGATCATCACCATCGGCATGGCGCCCAAGAGGGCATAGGCCGCGCCGGTGGTCAGGTTGAGGGCGCCGGGCCCGAGCGTGGTCAGGCACACGCCGGCCTTGCCGGTCAGCCGGCCATAGGTCGCGGCCATGAAGGCGGCCGACTGCTCGTGCCGGGTGACGATCAGCGCGATGCCGGAGCGGCGGAGCGATTCGACGATGTCGAGATTCTCCTCGCCGGGCACGCCGAAGACGCGGTCCACGCCCTCATTGACCAGGGCCTCGACGAGAAGGTCGGAGCCGGTCCGTTGCGCAGCCATGGTGGTCCTCTCTTGCTGGGCGGTGCGATGTGCCCTGCAAAGATAGGCCGTAAGCGACGCCGATGACATGACCGTGCCGCAGGGCAGACGGACACCGCGCGCACGGGCGGCATGGCCGCGGTGGTGGCCAGGGCCGCCCCGCGATGCGATGCTGTCCGCGCCAAGCGCCGCATTGACCGCGACCCGCCGAAGGTATTCTCTCCCGCCATGCAAGACGGATTGCCGCCGGACTGGGACTGCCGACCGATCGCCGAACGGCATCGCGCCGGGCTGCAGGCGCTCGGCCTCTGGCTGGTCGAGGCGACGCGGCAGCCGGTGCCGGTGAAGTCCCTGTTCCCCGGCTTCTGCGAGCGTGTGGCCGAGACCATCGTCCCGGCCTGGCGGATCAATCTCGGGCTCGAGGTGCTGCATCCGGAGATCAGCGGCACCATGCTGGTCTGGACCGACGACAGCCTGGAGTTCCGCGAGCGGGAGCGGCACCAGATCCTGCAGAGCCCGAGCTATCTCAACAGCCCGACCAAGATCGTCGACGACACCGAGCGGCCCTGGCGCCGGCGGCTCGACGCCGACGCCAGCGAGATGCCGCTGCTGGAGGAGCTGCGCCAGCTCGGCACCACCGATTTCTTCATCACGCCGCTGCCCTTCCTCGACACCAGCCGCACCCGGGTCCTGTCCTTCGCCACGCGGCAGCCGGGCGGCTTCGACGACGACGACCTGAAGGCGCTGGACACCGCCGCCCGGCTGTTCAGCCCCTATGCCGAGCGCCAGGTGTGGAAGCGCATCGCGCTCGACCTGCTCGACACCTATGTCGGCGCCCGCACCAGCCAGCGCATCATCGAGGGCCAGATCGAGCGCGGCGAGGTCGACTGGATCGAGGCGGCGATCTGGCTGGCCGACCTGCGTGCCTTCACCCGGCGCAGCGAGGTGCATGCCATCCGCGACGTGGTGGCGATGCTGAACGGCTGGTTCGGCGACATGGGTGTGGCGATCGAGGCTGAGGGCGGCGAGATCCTGAAATTCATCGGCGACGCGGTGCTGGCGATCTTCCCGGTGACGGCGGAGACCGACCGCGGCACCGCCTGCGCCGCCGCTTTGGCCGCGGCCGAGGCCTTCTGCACCCAGGTCGACGCCACCAATGCCGAGCGCGGGCTGACCGGGCCGGACGCGGTCGATTTCGGCATCGGCCTGCATCTCGGCGAGATCGCCTACGGCAATATCGGCGCGGCCCGGCGGCTGGACTTCACCGTGATCGGCCCGGCGGTGAACCGCGCCAGCCGGCTGGAGGAGCTGACCAAGACCCTGCGCCGCCGGGTGCTGGTGTCCGAGCCGTTCCGCGACGCCTGCGGCCGCCCGCTGCTCGACCTCGGCCACCACCCGCTGCGCGACGTCGAAGGCACGCATCGGATCTTCGGCATAGGCTAGAAGGCCTCAGGCGCGCCCGCGCCTCCTTCCATCAACAGCGACAGGTCCTGCCGCGATGAAAGCCGTCGTCTTCGAACAGTTCCGCCAGGCGCCGACCATCCAGACCGTGCCCGACCCGTCGCCGTCGGCGGAGGGCGTCGTGGTCAAGGTCGAGGCGACCGGGCTGTGCCGCAGCGACTGGCACGGCTGGATGGGGCACGATGCCGACATCGTGCTGCCGCATGTGCCGGGGCACGAGCTGGCCGGCACCATCGTCGCGGTCGGGCCGCAGGTCCGGCGCTGGCGCGAGGGCCAGCGCGTCACGGTGCCCTTCGTCGCCGGCTGCGGCCATTGCCCGGAATGCGCCAGCGGCAACCAGCAGGTCTGCGAGCGGCAGTTCCAGCCCGGCTTCACCGCCTGGGGCTCCTTCGCCGAATATGTCGCGCTCGACTTCGCCGACGCCAATCTGGTCGCCCTGCCGGACGAGATCGATTCGGCCACGGCGGCCAGCCTGGGCTGCCGCTTCGCCACCTCGTTCCGCGCCATCGTCGACCAGGGCCGGGTCCGCGGCGGCGACTGGGTGGCGGTGCATGGCTGCGGCGGCGTCGGCCTGTCGGCGATCATGATTGCCCGCGCCCTCGGGGCCAATGTGGTGGCGGTCGACCTGACCGACCAGAAGCTCGACCTCGCCCACCAGCTCGGCGCCACGGCGGCCGTCAACGCCGCGACCTCGACCAATGTCGTGCACGAGATCCGCGACCTGACCGGGGGCGGCGCGCATGTCTCGGTCGACGCGCTCGGCCACCCCGCCACCTGCATGAACTCGATCCGCTGCCTGCGCCGGCGTGGCCGGCACATCCAGGTCGGGCTGATGCTGGACGACCACGCCCGCCCGCCGGTGCCGATGGACCGGGTGATCGCCTATGAGCTGGAGATCCTCGGCAGCCACGGCATGCAGGCGTTCCGCTACCAGGCGATGCTGGACATGATCGCGGCCGGCACGCTGGCCCCGCAGAAGCTGATCGGCAGCCACATCAGCCTCGACGAGGCGGCAGCCGCGCTGACCCAGATGGACCGCTTCGACAGCACCGGCATCAGCGTCGTCACGCGGTTCTGAGGGCGGGGATCAGGCCTCGTCCCAGGACCATGGGCCGCTTTTCTCGACCAACCGTTGCTGTGCGGCCTCGACCCGGGCCCTGTAATCCGCGAGGAAGGGCTCCGGAAGGCTGCGTTCGAGGTAGCCCCACAGCCGTGTCAGAGCCCAGAGCTCGCCGTCGTGCCGGACCGCTTCGCGAAGCCGGCTGCCGTTCTCGTCGTCCAGCGTCCGTGCCAGAAACTCGAACAGCACGACGGCTTCATCCCGGGTGAGCGCAAGAGGGACCGATCCATCACTGTCCGGCTCCGCTCCGCTCATCTTCCCCTCACGCCCGCCCGGCGCCCAGGATCAGGCGGATGCCCAGCGCGCCCATGACCGAGCCGGCGGCGCGGTCGAACCAGCGCTTCCAGCGCAGATAGACCGCGCGCGGCCGGTCGGCGGAGAACACCAGGGCGACGATCGTGTACCAGCCGGCCTCGATGGTGAAGATCGCCGGCAGCAGCACGGCGAAGGTCCAGCCCGGCACCTGCGGCGGCAGGAAGGCGGCGAAGATGCTGCCATAGACGACCGCGGCCTTCGGGTTGCTCAGCTGGGTGACGGCGGCCAGGGTGAAGGACCGGCGGACGCTGCGCGGCCGGCCGTCCGCCGTCTTCGGCACCGCGATCGGCTGCGCCGCGGTGTGCCACAGGGCGACGGCGAGCCACAGCAGGTACAGGCCGCCCAGCACCTTCAGCGTCAGGTACAGCCATTCCACCTGGGCCAGGATCGCCTGCAGGCCGAACAGGCCGAGCCCGCCATAGACCACCCCGCCGACGCCCATGCCCAGCGCGGCCGCCAGCCCGTCGCGGCGCGACAGGGCGATGGCGGTGCGGGTGACGAAGACGAAGCTGGGCCCCGGGCTGGCCGCGCCGACCACGATGGCGCCGAGGATGCTGAGCAGCGGGATGGCAAGATCCATGATGTCCTCCTGAGGCCGTCAATCTGTCGGAATCTCGGATCCGAAACCATTCATTCTTGTCCCCCTCCCGCGAGAAACGCGTGGCCCGGCTCCGGTTAACGCAATGTTCATTGCGCTCATTCGCGATCTTCGTTCATGATACGTTCCATGGAAATGCTGCCTCAGGATTTCGGATTGGAGGACGGGCCGGTCGATCCGGACCTGGCCTGGACGCGATGGGCGCTGGGCTCGCTGGGCGAGCTGGTCGAGATCGGCCTCCGCTCGGCCCGGATGACCGCGACGGAGCAGATGGCGACGCCGATCACGCAGACGAAGCCGGATTTCGCGTTGGCGCAGGTGCGCCTGGCCCGCTCGGTGCGGCTGTCGATCGCGATGACCCAGCGGGTCCGCGAGAATTATCAGGATCGCAAGGACGGGAAGCCGGAGCCCACGCCCGCGGAGGAAGCGGCCGAGGCCGCGCCGGCCGAAGCCGCTCCGGCTGCTGCCGGGCCGAAGGATGGCGGGCCCCGCCGGACGGAGCCGCGCGAGTCCCTGACCGAGAGCGAGCGCCTGGAAACCGAGCTCGAGCCGTTCGAGGAGGCGGAGGAGCGCCGCGACCTGGACGCCGCCTTGCTGCCGCGGGACTGGGACGGCGCCGCCGCCGAGACTCCCGATCGCCTGCCCCCCGATCCCGTGCCCAACGACCCTCTCGAAGCCGTGGCCGCTCGGCCCGAGCACGACTGGCGCCGTCCGTCGGACGAGTCCGACACCGGCCGGCCCATGCCGAAGCCGTGGAAACCGGACAGCAGCTGAGGGCAGGCGTGGCGCGACCGCGTAGGTTGGGTTCGCCTTCGAACCCAACATCCCGCCGCCGTCGCAGCCCTTGATCTGTTGGGTTCGCTGCCGCGAACCCAACCTACGGTGTGCCGAGCATGATCGACAGCTTGGAGGTGGAAGTCCTCTGTCCAGCCTGATGGCGGTGAAGGACTAGCGAAGCGCAAGGGCGTCGCCGTGAGGCGGGGTCTGAAGGAAGCGTGGAGCAAAGCCGCGGCCCGATGGACAAGAACCGGATACGAGGCCTGCCCGGTCGGACGAGCGAGCCGTTGATCGCGAA
>NZ_JBQJIK010000050.1:0-61709 GCF_052078665.1 Inquilinus sp. CA228
GGCTGCTGCTGCGCGGCATGCGCACCCTGGTGCCGCGGGTGCGCCAGGCCTCGGCCACGGCGCTGGCGATCGCCGAGCATTTCCGCGGCCACGAGCTGGTCTCGGCCGTGCTCTATCCCGGGCTGGACGATGCGCCGGGCCATGCGGTCGCCGCCCGCCAGATGCAGGGCGGCTTCGGCGGCATGCTGTCGGTCCGCGTCAAGGCCGGCGCTGCGGCGGCCATCGCCACGGCGGCCAGGGTCGAGCTGTGGAAGCGCGCCACCTCGCTGGGCGGGGTCGAGAGCCTGATCGAGCACCGCGCCAGCGTCGAGGGCCCGACCAGCCCGGTGCCCGACGACCTGCTGCGCCTGTCCGCCGGCATCGAGGACCCGGCCGAGCTGATCGCCGACCTGGAGCAGGCGCTACGGGCCGCGGTGGCCTGAGCCCGAGGCTCTGGTGCAGCCCACCTTCTCCGTCATGGCGAGCCCCCTCCACCGGCATTCCCGTTCCGCTCTCGCCGACAGGGTGTTGCGGAACGCCGGAACAAATCGCTGCCCCATGTCTTTTGTGAAGACCATGCTGACGGCAGAGCGAATGACCAACGACGGCCGGAGCCTCGCGCAGACGCTGCACTTCTGGTTCCGCATCCAGGGCCAGAACTGGGAGGACGGGTTTCCGCCCAGCCCGGAGGAGACATGCTGGATCTCCCTGGCGATGGTGGCGGCGCGGCAGGGCAGCCTGGGGCGGACTCAGGAATGCATTCTGCACGCGATCCTGCAGGACCGCGACCCGCCGCCGGAGACCGGGGACTACAGTCTCGCCAGCTTCCGGCGCGACCTCTCCGCCTTCCAGACGCGATATCTCGACAGCCACTAAAATCCCTGGAAAATCCGTGGGATAAATTATTCGCAAGGGTCCGCTTCCGGGTTGCCAAATGTCCCGATCCAAGGGATCGTGGACCGTTGATTTCCGGGAGGCCCATGATGGATCGGCCGACGCGCATCGTTCCACCGATCCGCTTCACCTCGACCGAGGGCGACGAGGCTTCGATCGCCGCCGCCACCACGCTGGTCGAGCATCTCGACGCCCTCTACGACACGCTGCTCGACCCCAGGCGCCGGGAAGCACATGTCGCCGGCACGCTGCGGACCAAGCATCTCGACACCATCGAGCGGCTGCTGTTCCGGGTGACCGACGAGATGGGCCGCGGCGCGCCGCAGCTCAGCGATGCGCTGCGGACCCAGGCGGCGCTGCTGATCGGCCAGTACCGGCCGACGGACACGCCGGCTCGGGCCGGCCGGAGCGAGGACCGGCCGGCGCTCTGACCTCCCCTTAGAAGCGGTCCGCCGTCGCCACCCATTCCGCGAAGCTGCGGACCATCGTCGGCACATGCTCGGGATCGTCGGCGAGCTCGGCCAGCTCCCACAGGCGGTGCATGCCGGTCAGGATGGCGATCCGCCGGCGGTCGAGCCCGCGCCCGGTCAGCGCCTCATACGCCGAGACGAGCCGGGCGGTGAGGTCGGGCGAGACGAAGCTCGAATAGATGAACTCCTGGTGCAGCGGCCCGAGGCCGGAATCCGCGAAGTCGTAGATGCCGTTGAGCCGCTGCCGGCCGTGGTCGAACGCCATGTTCCAGCCATGCCCGTCGAAGAAGCCGTAGATCGTCCCGTGCGGATCGGGCGGCAGCCGGTCATAGGCCGCGAGCACGCGCTCCGCCGCCGGGCGCAGCTCCGGCGTCAGGGCCGGCAGGGCCTTGGCGCCGATCCCTTCCGCCGTCCCCCAGGCTTCGGGCTCGGCGCCGGCAGCCGCCATCCGCCCGCGATCGAGCCGGTGCAGCTCGGCGTAGAAACCCGCCAGATCCTCGGCGAGCCGCCGGCGGGCCTCCTCGGGAAGCCCGGCGTAGTGCGCCGTCAGCAGATGCTCGCCCGGGATCTTGACGTGCCGGGAGAACAAGGGCGGCCCCTCCGCGAGCACGAGGTCGGGGACCGGCAGCGACACCGCGGGCCGGATCACGGCCAGCAGCGCGGCCTCCTTGCGCAGCCGCCCTGCCGCCGCCTCATGGCGCGGGAACTTGAAGACCAGGCCGTCCGCCTCGACCGCCGTCGAATCCCAGCTCTCCGCCATCAGCCGGAAGGGAGATGTGGCGAGGTCCGGGAAGGCGCGAAGGATCGCGGCGCGATACCGATCGATAGCCGTCATCAGGCTTTCCTGCGAAGCACGGGACCGCCAGTATCATGGAAACGATGATCGTGGGAGGGGTCGATGATCGAGGCATCCTGCCATTGCGGCGCCGTCCGCATGGAGATCGACACGCCGCCGGAGGAGGTGACGCGCTGCGACTGCTCGATCTGCCGCAAGCTCGGCGTGCTCTGGGCCTATTACGCGCCGCAGCAGGTCCGCCTGACCGCCGCCCGGAACGCCACCCTGGTCTATCTGTGGAACCGCATGGCGCTCGAATTCCACACCTGCCGGACCTGCGGCTGCACCACCCATTGGGCGCATGTCGACCGCTTCTATCACCGCATGGCGGTGAATGCGCGGCTGATGGAACCGGCGGTGCTGGCCGCGGCCAGGGTGCACGAGCTGACCGACACGGGTTGAGAAACCGTTCGAAAACGCTCCTGGCGCGGCCGTCTGACGGCGCACTCGAAGCTTCCGGTGCTCACGGATTTTCAGTGCGCCACGAGGCGAGGCTAATTCGCCTCCTTCGCCAGGCAGCACTTCTTGTACTTTTTGCCGCTGCCGCATGGGCACGGGTCGTTGCGGCCGACATCCCGCATCGGATTGACCGCAGGTTCGCCATACGTGATGGATGGCCATCCGTGGGGGACCAGTGGATCCTCGAGATCGTCGTCCGGCTCCTCCCCTCTCGCGCGCCGTGCCCGGTATTCCTTCGAGAAGCCGTACCAGGTCGACAAGGTGCCGACCGTGTCCATGAACGGCATCAGGCGGTTAGCGATGAAGCCAGCCTTCCGCTCAGGGTCGTCGAGCGTTTGCCTCAGATCGTCGCGGAAGTCATCAACATCCATCATTCCCACCGGAACCAGGAAGTCGTCGATCAGCCGCTCCGCCGTCGCCGCCAGGTCCTCATAGCCCAGGGACGAAACTGCCGTCGTCCAGCCCATCCAGACGGCATTGTCGTCCCGAGGCTGCATGTGCTCGGAGAGATGCAGCAGATAGGCCCTCATCTCCTCATGCGAGATCGCGCCCATGCGGCAGTGATAGGCCAGGGCCTCGAACGCGGCCTCGCGCACGAATTCGTCGGCGGCGGCATCCTCGATCACCGCCTTCAGCGGCGAGAGATCGCCGTCGAAGGTGCCGATCAGGATCCGGTCGAGCGTCTCGGTGATGGCTTCGCCGAGAATCCGCCTCGTGGCCTCACTGTCCCGGATCAGGCGGCAGAGGCACGGGAAAGCGCGTGTCTCCATCCTCTCGCCGAGGAGATGGATGATGAAGAAGAGGGCATTCCCGGTGTCCTCGGAACGACCATCGCCGTCGGCGTAGCGTTCCATCAACTCGATAAACCGCGGCCCGGCCTCGTCCCAATGATCTACTGCCCAGTTCAGGGCGCCCACGGGCAGAACCCCGTCCGCGGCCGCGAAATCGCGGATCACGTCGGCCACGGTCATGGCGGTCCGTTCTTCAGACATCGTAATCACCCGCCCCAGCTGCGCTCCAGCACCCCGAACCAGTTCTCGGTGCCGAGCTTGCGCAGCAGCGCGTCGTCGTAGCCATGGGCGCGCAGCGCCTCGAACAGCCGCGGCAGGCCGGCCGCGTCCTTGATCGCCGCGGGCACGGTGGCGCCGTCGTAGTCGGAGCCCATGCCGACCCCGTCCTCGCCCAGCCGCTCGATCAGCGCGTCGAGGTGCCGGATCATGATCTCGAGATCGGTGTCGGCGTTCATCGACCCGTCCGGCCGCAGGAAGGCGGTGGCGAAGTTGAGGCCGACCATGCCGCCGCTCTCGCGGATCGCGTCGAGCTGCCGGTCGGTCAGGTTGCGCGCATGCGGGCAGACCGAATGGGCGTTGGAATGGGTCGCGACCAGCGGTGCCGTCGACAGCGCCGCCACGTCCCAGAACCCCTTCTCGTTCAGATGCGACAGGTCGATCAGGATGCGGCGCTCGTTGCACATCCGCACCAACTCGCGCCCGGCATCGGTCAGGCCCGGGCCGGTGTCGGGCGAGCTCGGGAACTTGAACGGCACGCCGTGGCCGAAGGCGTTCGGCCGGCTCCAGACGATGCCGAGCGAGCGGAGGCCGGCGGCGTAGAGCAGGTCGAGCATGCGGAAATCGGTGTCGATCGCCTCGCAGCCCTCGATGTGGAACACCGCGGCCAGCGAGTCCCGCGCGATCGCGGCGCGGATCTCGGCCACGCTGCGGCAGACGCTGAGGCCCCCGGCCCGTTCCAGCCGCAGCAGGATCGAGGCCATCGCCGTGGTCGAGGCCTGGGCCTCGGCCGGCCCGAGCTCCGGCGGCAGCTGCACGGCATAGCTGCCGCCCTGCATCCGGTCGATCGAGCCGGAGGAGTGCGGCGACGGCGGGAAGATCGCGAACATACCGCCGACAAAGCCGCCCTTCCGCGCCCGCGGCAGGTCGAGATGGCCGGTCGCCGTGCCGTCGATGAAGGCGGTTTCGGCCGACGCGGCGTGGGACTTCAGCAGACGCAGCAGGACGTCATTGTGCCCGTCGAAGACAGGGATCAGCGCAGGCTCGGTCATCAGGAGTCCATCATCTCGGGAGCGCGGCCGCGGGTCGGCCGGATGTCCGCAAGTTGAGCAGCCCCGGCGCACCCTGGCAAGGCGTCAGGATCGGGTCACGGTTCGCCCAGCCGCCGGGCCGCCACGCGCAGCTCGGCGCCCAGCACATCCAGGAAGGCACGGGTCTTCGGGGCCAGGTGCCGGGCCGAGGGGAACACCGCCTGGATCGGCGCGGCCGGCGACGGATGGTCCTCGAGCACCCGGACCAGGCGTCCCGCGGCCAGATCCTCCGCCACATACCAGATCGACTTCAGCACGATGCCGGCGCCGGCCAGCGCCGCCTCATGCGCGACCTCGCCGTCATTGCTCATGATCGCGCCGGAGACGGCGACATCGACCGGCGACCCGTCCGGCCCGGCGAAGGTCCAGACGGTCATCGGCGGATCGCCATAGACAATGCAGGCATGGCCCGCCAGATCCCGCGGCGTCGCCGGGCGCCCGCGCCGGGCGAGATAGTCCGGGGAGGCGCAGGCCACCCGCCAGTTCGGCGCCAGTTCCCGCACCATCAGGCCGCTATCGGGCAGCACCGCCTGGCGGATGGCGAGGTCGATTCCGTTCTGCACCAGGTCCAGCACGGAATCGGTGGCCGTCACCTGCACCCGGACCTCCGGACAGGCTGTCTGGAAACGGGCCAGGATCGGCGCGATCTGGCGGCGTGCGAAGGCGGCGGTCGTGGTCACCCGCAGCAGGCCGCGCGGCCGGCCGTCGCCGCCCATCGCCTCCTGCGCAGCCTCCAGCTCCGCCAGGATGCGCAGCGCCCGCTCATGGAAGGCGGCGCCCTCCTCGGTCAGGCTGAGCCGCCGGGTGGTGCGCTGCACCAGCCGGGCGCCGAGGGCCGCCTCGAGCCTGGCCAGCCGCTTCGACACCACGGCCAGCGACAGGCCGAGGTCGCGCGCCGCCGCCGACAGGCTGCCGGAGGCGGCGATGCGGGCGAAGACGGCGATGTCCGACAGGTTCTCGATCTGGCCCATTCTCAACGATCCGGAAAGAGTGGCTTTCTGAGGCAGAGTATTATTTCCGAAGCGCAGAAGATCCAGATCTTCCGCAACGCCGGGCCGGCTGGCCCGGTCAATCAGGAGAAGACGGACATGAACAGTCTCGCAGGCCAGCGCGTGCTGGTGGTCGGCGGCAGTTCGGGGATCGGCCTGGCCACGGCGCAGGCGGCGGCCGGGCTGGGCGCGACGGTCACCGTGGCCTCGCGGTCGCAGGACAAGGTCGACGCCGCGGTCGCCGCGATCGGCGCCGGCAGCGTGGGCCGGGTGCTCGACACCACCTCGGACGCCTCCGTCGAGGCCTTCTTCGCCGACGGAACGGTCTACGACCATGTCGTGGTCTCGGCGGCCCAGACCAAGGTCGCGGCGGTGCGCGAGCTGCCGCTGGCCGACGCCTTCGCCTCGATGAACTCGAAGTTCTGGGGCGCCTATCGCATCGCCCGCGCCGCCACGATCCGCGACGGCGGGTCCCTGACCCTGGTCACCGGCGTGCTGGCCATCCGGCCGCGCAAGGGCGCCGCGATCCAGGGCGCGATCAATGCCGGGCTGGAGGCGCTGGCCCAGGGCCTCGCCCTCGAGCTGGCGCCGGTGCGGGTCAACACGGTCTCGCCCGGGCTGGTGGCGACGCCGCTCTACGACCGCATGGCCGATGAGGCGCGGCAGGCGATGTATGACCGCGCTGCCGCGACCCTGCCGGCCGGGCTGGTCGGCCAGCCCGAGCACATCGCGACCCAGATCCTCGCCTTCATCACCAACCCTTACGCCACCGGCAGCACCGCCTATATCCATGGCGGCAGCGCCCTGGTCTGACAGACTGACAGGAGAGTTCGACCATGTCGTCACGATGGATTTGCCTGGCGCTGGGGGCGGCCCTGATTGTCGCCGGCCACGCCTATGCCGACGATACCCTGCCGACGCCGAAGCAAGTGACGGTGGCGCAAGGGCTGGGCGACGCAGAAGCCGCGGCGCTGCTGCTGCCGGCGCGGCGCTACTACGCCTTCTGGAACACCGGCGAGGAGCGCTACGCCAAGGAGGCGCTGGCGCCGGACTTCACCGACCTTGACCCACCGCCGGGCCGGCCGCAGGGGCCGGAGGGACCGCTGGTCGCCTCGCGCGGCTTCCGCCAGGCCGTGCCCGACCTGGCGATGACCGTCGAGGCGGCCTGGGTGGTCGGCGACCAGGTGATCAGCCGGCTGCATTTCACCGGGCACTTCACCGGGCGCTTCCGCGACAAGGCCGGCGACGGCCGCGCCATCGCCTTCGACGCGATCGACATGTACACCATCCGGGACGGGCGCATCGCCACGAACTGGCACCTCGAAGACAACCTGACTCTGCTGACACAGCTCGGCGTCATCCAGTAAGGGTAGGGCCTCAGGCCCCTCCCCCGCGCATCACGGAGTCCAGACGTGAAGATCGACCTATCGGGCAAGACCGCCCTCGTCACCGGCTCGACCACAGGGATCGGCTTCGCCATCGCCCAGGGCCTCGCGGCCGCCGGCGCCGAGGTGATCGTGAACGGCCGCAGGCCCGCCGCGGTGGCGGAGGCGATCGAGCGGATCGGGCAGGCCGTGCCCGGCGCCGCGCTGCGCGCCGCCGTGGCCGACGTCTCGACCGCCGCGGGCTGCGCCGAGCTGATCGCGGCGGTGCCGGAGGTCGACATCCTGGTCAACAATGTCGGCATCTTCGAGATGAAGGAGTTCTTCGACATCCCGGACGAGGACTGGGTCCACATCCTCGACGTCAACGTCCTGTCCGGCGTCCGACTGTCGCGCGCCTATCTGAAGGGCATGCTGGCGCGGAACTGGGGCCGGGTGGTGTTCATCTCCTCCGAATCCGGCCTGAACATCCCGGTCGAGATGGTGCATTACGGCGTCACCAAGACGGCGCAGATCGCCCTCGCCCGCGGCCTGGCCAAGCTGACCCGCGGCACCGGCGTCACCGTCAACTCGGTGTTGCCCGGCCCGACCATGACCGACGGGGTCAAGGCGTTCCTGCGCGAGATGGCCGCGGAGTCCGGCAAGTCGATCGACGAGACCGCGACCGAGTTCGTCCGCACTCACCGCCCGACCTCGATCATCGGCCGCATGGCGGCGCCGGAGGAGATCGCCAACATGGTGGTCTATGCCGTCTCGCCCCAGGCCGCGGCCACCAACGGCGCGGCGCTGCGGGTGGACGGGGGCGTGCTCGACGCGCTGACCTGATCTCTTACGACCTGGCCATCGCCGCCGCGGCGGAATTCGCGCGGCGACCGGCCGGTCTCCCGGGTGAACAGCCGCGAGAAATAGGCCGGGTCGTTGAAGCCGAGGGTGTAGGCCGCCTCGGCCACCGAGACATTGGTGTAGAGCAGCAGGCGCTTGGCCTCGAGCAGCAGCCGGTCCTGGATCAGCCGGGCCGGCGGCGCGCCCGCCACCCGGCGGCAGGCGGCCCAGAGCTGCTTCGGGCTGACCGCCAGGGCGCGGGCATAGTCCTCGACCTCGTCATGGGCGCGGTAGCGCTGCTCGATCCGCTCGCGGAACCGGGCCACCAGCAGCGCCTGCGGGCCCGGCGCCGCCGTCTCCCCGCCCCCGGCCTGCGGCGCCAGGCGCAGCACCTCGACCAGGATGCCGACCAAGAGGGCCTCCACCGCCGCGGCGCGGCCGGGCGCCAGCCAGGCCAGCTCGCGCGACAGCCGGCCCAGGCTGGCCAGGATGAAGCCCTGGTCGACGACCGGGATCACGGCCGGGGCAGCGAAAAGCGGCCGGAACTCAGGCTCGCGCCGCAGCAGCTCGCGCAGAGTGGTGTCCGACACGGTCAGGACGGAGCCGACCGTCTCCGGCTCGAAGTCGAAGCCGTGCACCACCCCGGCCGGCATCAGCAGCAGGCAAGGCGCCGGCAGCCGGATCGACTGCCCCTCGGCCCGGACCGCGCCGCCGCCGCGGGTGAAGTGGAAGACATGGTTCAGATTGGCATGGGCATGGGGCCGGATGGTCCAGCCGCTGGGCCGGCTGCGATCCGCCAATGCCTCCAAATGCAGGAACCGGTCGTCGACCGTCCGCGGCGCCTCGCCATAGAGGAAGAAGTTGGGAATCGCTGGTGCCTGCATGGCGGTCCTGCCCCTTGAGCGCCAGCTTCGGACGACCGGCACGGGAAGAAATGTCCAAGTTTTCCGAGGCCGCGTCCATGGCTTTCCTCGCCGGCGGGGCTAGCCTTCCGGGGAACGACAGGCGAGGGCCCATGCGCACCCAGATCGCGATCATCGGCGCCGGACCGGCCGGGATGGTCCTGGCCCATCTGCTGCACCGCGCCGGCATCGACGCCGTGGTCGTGGAGCGCCGCAGCCGCGACTATGTCGAGGGCCGGGTCCGCGCCGGGGTGCTGGAGCAGGGAACGGTCGACCTGCTGGACCGGCTGGGCCTGGCGGATCGCCTGCGCCGCGAAGGCCTGCCCCATGCCGGCACCAACCTGGCGGTCGACGGCGAGATGTTCCGCATCGACATGCAGGCCCTGACCGGGTCCTGCATCACCGTCTATGGCCAGCAGGAGGTGATGCGCGACCTGTTCGACGGCGCCGAGGCGCGCGGCCTGACGGTGGTGTTCGAGGCCGGGGATGTGGCGCTGCACGATATCGACAGCGACCGGCCCCGCGTCACCTGGCAGCAAGACGGCGTCGAGCAGCGCCTGGACTGCGACTTCATCGCCGGCTGCGACGGCTTCCACGGCGTCAGCCGCGGCTGCATCCCGGAGGGGGTGCGGCGGGAGTTCGAGCGGGTCTACCCCTTCGGCTGGCTGGGCGTGCTGGCCGACGTGCCGCCGGCCGCCCACGAGCTGATCTACGCCAATCACGAGCGCGGCTTCGCTTTGGCCAGCATGCGGTCGGCCCAGCGCAGCCGCTACTACGTGCAATGCCCGCTGGACGACCGGATCGAGGATTGGCCGGACGACCGGTTCTGGGACGAGGTGTGCCTGCGCCTTGGCCCGCAGGCGGCGGCCGGGGTGGTGCGTGGCCCGGCCTTCGAGAAGAGCATTGCGCCGCTGCGCAGCTTCGTGTCCGAGCCGATGCGCCACGGCCGGCTGTTCCTGGCCGGCGACGCCGCCCACATCGTGCCGCCGACCGGCGCCAAGGGGCTGAACCTGGCGGTGTCGGACGTGGTCATGCTGGCCGAGGCCTTCGGCGAATTCTACGGCGAGCATTCGGCCGCCGGGATCGACGGCTACTCCGCCCGCGCTTTGGCCCGGGTGTGGAAGGCGGAGCGCTTCTCCTGGTGGTTCACCGGCCTGACCCACCGCTTCCCCGACACCGGCCCGCTGGAGCGCCGGCTGCAGCGGGCGGAGCTGGACTACATCCGCGGCTCCCGCGCCGCCCAGACCGTGCTGGCCGAGAACTATGTCGGGCTGCCGCTGGTCTAGGCCGACGGCCGCCGGCACTATGATCTGCTATGATCGTGCCATCGTGACGGGGAAGCATGATGAGCGAGAACGAGGCAAACATAGACAATGCGGTCATGTGTCCCCGTTGTCGGACCGTCGTGACCTGGCCGTCGTCGCTCAGTGATGGCGACAAGTCGTCGATCGCGCAGACAGCGCGTTTCAACGCGCTTGAGGGCACGAAGCGGCTACATGACCAATTCGGACTCGACTTGAGGCAAGCCAAGGGCGCGGCCTTGCACATCACGCGTATTCCCGGCCAGTGCCACCGCTGCAAAGCACCGGTGTCCGGCGCCATCTCTGTCTGCCCGAACTGCCGTTCGGCCAATCTGGACTGGTAGCAGCGCCGGGCTGCTCTGATCTTTGCCAAGGTGATTTGGCGTTGCCTCTCCCGCTTGCGGGAGAGGTCGGAGACGCGAAGCGGCTCCGGGTGAGGGCCCTTTGTCGAGGCCGGGGCCCGCCCTCACCCGGTCGTCCTGCGGACGCCCGACCTCTCCCGCCAAGCGGGAGAGGCAACGCGAAGGGCTGGTTCCGCGCCCCTACCCCGCATCCGCCAGGATCATCGCGGCGCCCTTCTCGGCCACCATCATGGTGGGGGCGTTGATGTTGCCGGCGGTGATGTTGGGGAAGACCGAGGCGTCGACCACGCGCAGGCCGAGCAACCCATGCACCCGCAGCCGGGCGTCGACCACCGAAGTCGCCGCGTCCGGCCCCATCGCGCAGCTGCCGCACAGATGGTAGATCGAGCCGCTGTTGGCGCGGAACCAGTCCAGCAGCGCCGCGTCGCTCTCGGCCCCGGCGGAGGGCGGCATCTCCTCCACCGTGATCGCGGCGGCGCTCGGCGCCGCCATGATCCGGCGCGCCAGGCGGCTGCCCTGCAACACCTCCTCGATGTCGCGGTCGGTCGACAGGTAGTTCGGCCGGATCTTCGCCGCCGCCGCCGGGTCGGGCGAGGCGATGGCGATCTCGCCCCGGCTGGTCGGCCGGCACGAGTTGAAGGCCAGCAGGAAGCCCGGATAGGGCTCCGGCTTCAGCCCGGCCTTCGGGCTGTCCGGGATGCGGTAGGACAGCGGGTTGAAATACATCTGGATGTTCGGCCGCGCCTCGCCCGGCGCGCCGCGGAAGAAGCCGCCCGCCTGGTTGACGCTCATGGCGAACGGGCCCTTGCGGGTCAGCAGGTATTGCAGCCCCAGCCGAGCCTGGCCGAACAGGCTGCCGAAGGTGCCGTTGAGGGTCGGCACGCGCGAGCGGTAGTAGAAGCTGGCGCAGAGATGGTCCTGCAGGTTGCGGCCGACCGCCGGCAGGTGATGCGCCACCGCCACCCCGGCCCCGGCCAGAAGCGCGCCGTCGCCGATGCCGGACAGCTGCAGCAGCTTCGGCGTGTCGACGGCGCCGGCGGCCAGGATGACCTCGCGCCGCGCCGTCACGATCCGGGTCTCCGACCCCTGCCGGATCTCGACGCCGGTGGCGCGGCCGGTGTCGTCCAGCACCACCCGCAGGGCCTGGGCGTCGCGCTCGACCGTCAGGTTGCGGCGGCCCAGCGCCGGGTGCAGGTACTCGAAGCTGGAGGACGACCGCTGCCCGTTTCGGGTGTTGACGTCGTAGACGCCGGCACCCTCGATCGACGCGCCGTTGAAGTCGCCACTCTCCGGCAGCTGCAGCTCGCGGCAGGCGGTGAGATAGGCGTCGGTCACCGCATGGGTGGCGCCGCGCATCGGCGTGACATGGATCGGCCCGTCGCCGCCATGCCAGTCCGAGGCGCCGCCGGCATGGCTCTCCAGCCGGCGGAACTGCGGCAGCACGTCGTCATAGGCCCAGCCGGGATTGCCGGCCGCGGCCCAGTCGTCGAAATCGGCCGCGGCGCCGCGCACGAACACCATGGCGTTGATCGAACCGGAGCCGCCCTGCACCTTGCCGCGCGGGACGTAGATGCGCCGGCCGCCCAGCGCCGCCTCCGGCTCCGACCAGTACATCCAGTTGACCCGCGGGTTGTAGTAGCTGCGGGCGTAGCCGACCGGGATGCGGAACCAGAAGGAATCGTCGCGGCCGCCGGCCTCGAGCAGCAGCACGCTGTGGCGGCCGCTCTCGCTCAGCCGCGCCGCCAGGATGCAGCCGGCCGAGCCGGCGCCGACGATGACGTAGTCGTGGGTCATGGATCGGCTCTCAGCCCCGCGCGGGTGCGAACTGCTTCACGTCGGCCGGCTCGGACGCCATCTGCAGGTGCAGCCGGTCGCCGGTGTAGGGCGAGTGCTTCGCCACCACGTCCAGGTTCAGCTCGACACCCAGCCCGGGCTCGCGCGACGGGATCAGGTAGCCGTCGTCGAAGGTCAGGGGCGTCTTCAGGATCTCGCCGTGGAAGCCGCCGTAGTCGAGGATCGATTCCTGGATCAGGAAGTTCGGCGAGGCCGCGCCGACCTGGATGCTGGCGGCGGCGACGACCGGGCCGCAATACACATGCGGCGCGATCTGGGCGTAGTAGGCCTCGGCCATGCTGGCGATCTTCTTGGTCTCCAGGATGCCGCCGACCCGGCCGATATCGGGCTGCAGGATCGAGGCGGCGCCGAGCTCCAGCACCCGCTGGAACTCGTATTTGGTACACAGCCGCTCGCCGGTCGAGATCGGGATCGAGGTCGCGCGCGCCACCTCGGCCATCGCCGCCTCCTGCCCCGGCGGCACCGGCTCCTCGAACCACAGCGGGTCGTACTTCTCCAGCCGCTTGGCCAGGCGGATGGCCGAGGACGGCACCATCTGGCCGTGGGTGCCGAACAGCAGGTCGGCACTGCTGCCCACCGCCTCGCGCACCTTGCGGCAGAAGGTCTCGCAGCGGTCGAGCACGCCGAGCGAGATCTGGTGCCCGGAATAGGCGGTGTAGGGGCCGGCCGGGTCGAACTTCACCCCGGTGAAGCCCATCCTGACCATCTCGACCGCGCATTCGGCGGCCAGGTCGGGGTCGTTGAAGTCGAACTCCCCGGCCGCGTTCTTCGGGTAGAGATAGGTGTAGGCGCGCAGCTTCTCGTGCACCAGCCCGCCCAGCAGGTCGTAGACCGGCCGGCCGGCCGCCTTGCCGATGATGTCCCAGCAGGCCATTTCCAGCCCCGAGACGATGCCCATCATCGTCGGGTCGGGGCGCTGGGTGAAGCCGCTGGAATAGGCCGACCGCCAGAACCGCTCGACCCGGTGCGGGTCGTGGCCCAGCAGGTGGCGCTCGAACACGTCGTCGATCAGCGGCACCATCGCCTGGGGGTGGAAGGCGGTCGAGTAGATCTCGCCGACGCCCTCGATGCCGTCATCGGTCTTCAGCTGCACGAAGATCCAGTACATGCCCCCGATATGCGGCGGCGGGACGGCGACGACATGGGTCTGGAGCGATGCGATCTTCATGCGGAGGCCTTTCGCTTGAGCCGGATCATGAGGCAGGCCGTGGCCAGGGCGCCGAGGACGCAGATCACGGCGACGTAGCCGAAATAGATCTGGTAGCCGGCGATGCCCGGGTAGCGGTCGACGATGATGCCGTTGACGATGGGAAGATACGTGTCCGGCGCGTAGCCGACGAGCGAGATGATGCCGATGGCGAGGCCGGTGATCTCCGGCGGCACGCCGCATTCGTCGAGGATCGCCCAGTACAGGCCGCGGATGGCGTAGGTCAGCAGGCCGGCCAGCAGCAGGAAGCCGATCAGCACCGCCGAGGAGCCGATGCCGGGCAGCGCGATCATGCCGACCAGGGCCACCGCCGCCAGCACCAGCGACCAGAACAGCACCCGGCTGGTGGAGAAGCGATCGCCCAGGAAGCCGCCGCCGATGCCGCCCACCGGACGCAGCCACAGCTTGACCGTGACGATGAAGCCGGCCGCGGCAGCGGAGAGGCCGAAGCCGCCCTCCTGCAGGTAGCCGGAGAAGCTGTAGGTGGCGAGGAAGACGTGGTAGCCGCAGAAGATGATCGCCGCCACCAGCCAGACCTCGGGGATGCGCAGCAGCGCCTTGAGGTCGGCGATGGTGTCGCGCTTGGCCCGCACCTCGCGCTCGCCGCGGACCGCGCCGCGCGACGCCAGCCCGTAGGCGACGCCGACGACGAGGCAGGCCACGGCGTACATCAGCACCACGTCGCGGAACCCGGCGGCCAGGCCGGCGCCGCGGGTCTCGGTGGCGTAGACGAACAGGGCGATGGCCAGGCTGGCCAGCACCGCCTCGACCAGGCCGCGGCCGCCGTCCAGCACGCCGAAGAAGCGGCCCTGCTCGGTGTGGCCGGCGATCAGCTTGACCTGCTTCAGCGTCGCCGCCCAGAAGGTCAGGCCGGTGGTGATGCCGAAGCCGCAATAGATCACCAGGAGCGCGGTGAAGCCCGGCAGGGCGGCGTACCACAGGCCCAAGAGCCCGGTGCCGAGCAGGGAGAAGATGATCAGCAGCCGCGGCTGGATCCGGTCGGCCAGCCAGCCGCTGGGCAGGTAGCTGACCAGGAAGCTGGTGCCGAGGATCGAGTACAGCACCCCGAGCTCGGTGTTGTTGATGCCCAGCACCTCCAGCATCGTCGTCTGGTAGACCTGACGCAGGTAGAGGATCGGATAGATCGCGCCGGCCGCCAGCACGATCAGCGCCAGCTGCAGGTAGCGCGACCGCGCGCTGGGCAGGGCCGCCTGTGCCGCAAGCCCGGGGCCTGGTTGGACGATGGATGCCATGAACGGCTCCTCCCGATGATTTTCTTGTTCGGTGTGGGCGGCGGCCCGTCAGTGCTTGAGGATGACGAGCCGCGTCTGGGTGAATTCGAGCATGCCGTGCTTGCCGTCGTCGCCGCCGAGGCCGGAGCGTTTCCAGCCGGCGTGGAAGCCCTGGTAGGGATCGGCCGGGAAGCGGTTGACGTAGAGCTCGCCCGCCTCGATGGCGTCGGCGAAGCGCATCACGGTGCGGTAATCCTCGGTGAACAGCACCGAGGTCAGGCCGAACTGGTGGTCGTTGGCCAGAGCCAGCGCCTGGGCAGCGTCGCGATACGGCAGCATCGCCAGCACCGGGCCGAACACCTCCTCGCGGATGATCTCCATCTCCTGCCGGCAGCCGGACAGCAGGGTCGGCGGGTAGAAGAAGCCGTCGCCGTCCGGCAGCACGCCGCCGGCCTCCAGCACCGCGCCCTCGGCCACGGCGCGCTCGACCAGGCCGTGGACATGCGTCCTGGCCGCGGCGGTGGCCAGCGGGCCCATGCGGTCCGGGTCGACCGACCGGTCGCCGAAGCCGCGGGCGCGAAAAGCCTGGCGCAGCCGGTCCAGCAGCGCGTCGTGGATGCTCTCATGGGCGTAGAGCCGCTCGGCCGCGGTGCAGACCTGGCCGCAATGCGTGGTCTTGGCCGCGACGATGCGGGCCGCGACCTCGTCCAGGTCGGCGTCCGGCTCGACGATCACCGGGGTCTTGCCGCCCAGCTCCAGCGACGGCCTGGCGATGTTGGCCTTGCAGTAGTCCAGCACCGTGCGCCCGGCGCCGACGCTGCCGGTCAGCGTGATCATGCCGACGGCCGGCTGGGTGCACAGCACCCGCGCCGTCTCATGCGTCATCGCCATGATGCTGACCAGCCCGGGCGGCAGCCCCGCCTCCGCCTCCGCCACCGCCTCGGCGATGGCGAAGGCCGAGGTCGGGGTGCTGTTGCTGGGCCGGACCACCACGGCGTTGCCGGCGATCAGGGCCGGCGCGATCTTCCGCACCAGCGTGTAGACCGGATAGTTGAACGGGATCAGGCAGGCGACGACGCCGATCGGCTCGCGCTTCAGCAGCAGTGTCTCGTTCGGCGTGTCGCTGGGGATCACCTCGCCCTCGATGCGCCGGGCCCATTCGGCGTGGTAGCGCATCAGCTCGGCGGCATAGACCGCCTCGGCCGTGGCGTCGGCCAGGCTCTTGCCGGATTCCTGCGCCAGGGCGGCGCCGATCGCGCCGGCCCGCGCCTCGATCTCCGCGGCCAGCCGGCGCAGCGCGTCGCCGCGCTGGATCGACGGCAGCTTCCCCCAGGCCTTCTGCGCCGCCGCCGCGGCCACCACGGCCGCCACCGCCTCGGCCTCCGTCGCCGCGGGCACGGTGGTGAAGACCCGTCCGGTGGCGGGGTTGCGCACCTCGATCACCGCATTGGAGGACGGCGCCGCGAAGCGGCCGGCGATGAAGTTCTGATGATGCGTCATGGTCGGATCCGAGGGCGCGCCCGGGCGCATTCCGGCCGTCTTCGGCGCGGCGCATCCGGAGCGATGGGCCAGGGAGAGGGGCGCTGTTATCGCCAGTCCTCCCGAGGCCGGCGGCGCCGCTGTCGATGGCTGCGAGTGAACCGTGCCGGCGCACTCGGCGCAAACGACTTGTTCTTGGGCAAAGCATTCCGAAAGGGAATGTTACGACCCCGCCCCCTCGATCTCCGCCGTCAGCCACGCTCGGAACATGGCGACATTGGTGCTGTCCTCCTGCTCCGCCCGGGTCACCAGCCAGTAGGATTCATGGCCCTCGACCTCGACGTCGAGCAGTTGGACCAGGCGGCCCGAAGCCAGTTCGCGTTCGACCATGAAGCGGTCGACCACCGACACGCCCAGCCGGTCGCAGGCCGCCTCGATGGCGAGGTCCAGCAGGTCGAACTCCAGCCCGCCGCGGGTGTCGACCTCGTCCAGCCCGGCGGCGTTCAGCCAGTGCCGCCAGGTCAGATAGCGCCGGTCGTCCGAGGCCAGGACATGCAGGAAGGTGAAGCGCGACAGCTCGACCGGCCGGTCACGGTCGACACCCTGCAGCAGTGCCGGGGCGCAGACGGCGATGTGCCGCTCGGTCATCAGCCGCGTCGCCTTCAGCATCGGCCATTCGCCGTCGCCGAAGCGGATGGCGCAGTCCAGCAGGCCGCGCTCGGCCAGGGTGTCCGACAGTTTGGTGCCGAGGCTGACGTCGAGATCCGGATGGGCGCGGCGCAGGCCGGGCAGCCGCGGCATCAGCCAGCGCCGGGCGAAGGTCGGCGGCACGTTGATCCGCAGCCGGTTGCGGTTGCCCTTCTCCTCGATACCGCGCACCGCCAGCTCGACCTCGTGGAAGGCGTGCTGCAGCGCCTCGAACAGCTGCACGCCGGCTGCGGTCAGCTCCAGCCGATGATGGCGGCGCACCAGCAGGTCGGCGCCGAGCTGCTCCTCCAGGTGCCGCACCTGCCGGCTGACGGCGCTCTGGGTCAGGTTCAGCCGCTCCGCCGCCCGGGTGAAGCTGCCGGTCTGGCCAACCACCTCGAAGATCCTCATGGCGGTCAAGGCGGGGAGTCTGCGCATCGGGGTCTCGGCGGGTCGCGAACGCCGCATGGTACAGCACCGCGCCGCGGATTGGCGTCCGCTCGACGGCGTTTGCCGATTCCAGATAGTTGGTATTGCTACCATCTTGTCAGCAGGGCCGATCGAGCGCAGGATCATGCGCGAAGAGATCCGGGCGAAGCCGGGCCACACCAGACAGGGAGGATCTGCGATGCGCATCCGCGCCGCTCTTGCAGCCTTGCCCCGCCACGCGAATTGCCGGACGGCCGGAGGTTCGGCATGACCGCCCCGACCGCCGATATCGGCGAGATCCTCGACCAAGGCCCGTGGACCGCGTTCCAGAAGGCGATCGTCTTCCTGGCGGCGCTGTCGATCGTGCTCGACGGCTTCGACGGCCAGCTGATCGGCTTCGCCATCCCGGTGCTGATCAAGGAATGGGGCGTCAGCCGCGGCGATTTCGCGCCGGTGGTCGCCGCCGGCCTGGTCGGCATGGCGATCGGCAGCGGCTTCGCCGGCTATGTCGCCGACCGCCTCGGCCGGCGCATCGCCATCATCGGCAGCGTCTTCGTCTTCGGCGCCGCTACCTGCGCCATCGGCCTGTCGACCGACCTGTTCATGATCGGCGCGCTGCGCTTCGTCGCCGGCCTCGGCATCGGCGGCGCCCTGCCCAGCGCGACCACCATGGCGGCGGAATACACGCCGGCGCGGCGGCGGACCATGGCGGTGACCGCGACCATCGTCTGCGTGCCGCTGGGCGGCATGCTGGCGGGCCTCTATGCCGGCCATGTGCTGCCGACCCTGGGCTGGCGCGCCCTGTTCTTCATCGGCGGCGCCCTGCCCCTGATCTTCGGCGTCGTCCTGCTGCTGGCCCTGCCGGAATCGCCGCGCTTCCTGGCCCGCCGCCCGGCCCGCTGGCCGGAGCTGGCCGGGCTGCTGCGGCGGATGGCGCGGCCGGCGACGCCCGACACGGTGTTCACCGACCGGCGCGAGCAGCGGATCGAGCAGCGCGGCGGCCTGCCGGCGCTGTTCGAGCCCGGCCGGCGCCGCGACACCGTGGCGATCTGGATCTCGTTCTTCCTGTGCCTGATGGCGGTCTACACCGCCTTCAGCTGGCTGCCGACCATGCTAACCTCGGAGGGGCTGGATGTCGGCGTCGCCGGCCAGGGCCTGACCGCCTACAATCTCGGCGGCGTGTTCGGCGCCCTGATCTGCGCCCTGGCCATCACCCGCTGGGGCTCGCGCTGGCCGCTGGTGCTGTGCTGCCTCGGCGGGGCCGCCAGCGCCGTCCTGCTGCAGGCCGTGCCGACCGCCGCCACCGGCCTGCTGATCTTCGGCCTGGCCATGCACGGGCTGTTCGTCAACGCCGTGCAGTCGACCATGTTCGCGCTGACCGCCTATGTCTATCCGACCAATGTGCGCGCCACCGGCACTGCCTCCGCCCTCGCCTTCGGCCGCTTCGGCGCGATCCTCAGCGCCTTCGTCGGCGCGGCGGCGATCACGGCGGGCGGCGCCGCGGCCTATCTCGGCATCCTCGGCCTCGCCATGGCCGGCTGCCTGGTCAGCCTGTGGCTGGTGCGCAACCACATCCCGCATCCCGGCCGCGCCGGCCCGGCCGAGGCGCCCGCGCCACGGCCCTCCTTGCAAGGATCGGCGGAGCGGCCATCCTGACAGGCCTGTGCCTTCCGCAACCGGAGAGACCGTCCGTGCCCGATGCCGCCCCCTTGTCCCCGCCCGCCCAGATCCGGCTCGGCTGGCTCGACGGTGCCGTCGCCTATCATCTGCGGCTGGCGCAGGCGGCCTCGTTCCAGGCCTTCGCCGAGCTGGCCGGCGAGACCGGGCTGCGGCCGGGGCGCTACGCCGTGCTGCAGCTGATCCACGACAATCCGGGGGTCGGCCAGACAGCGCTGAGCCGGGCGGCCGGGCGGGACAAGACCACCCTGACCCCGATGCTGAACGACCTGGAGCGGCGCGGCCTGATCACCCGCACGCCGCACCCGACCGACCGGCGCGGCCGGATGCTGCGGCTGACCGAGGCGGGCGAGGTTGCCCGGGCCCGGCTGGCGGACTGCGCCAAACGCCACGACGCCCGGCTCGACGCCCTCCTCGGGGCGAAGGACAAGGCGGAGCTGATCCGCATGCTGCGCCTGATCACCACGGCCCTGGACCGCGACCCGACGCAAGAGGACTGATCCCGCATGTACAGCGCCAGCAGCGCCTTCCTCGACGCCCTGGTCGAAGCCGGCGTCTCCTACATCTTCGCCAATCTCGGCAGCGACCACCCGGCGCTGGTCGAGGCGATCGCCGAGGCCCGCGCCGCCGGCCGGCCGATCCCCGAGGTGATCACCTGCCCGAACGAGATGGTGGGCCTCAGCGCCGCGCACGGCTTCTGGCAGGCCAGTGGCGTGGCCCAGGCGGTGGTGGTGCATGTCGAATGCGGCACCCAGGCGCTGGCCGGGGCGGTGCACAACGCCGCCAAGGGCCGGGCGCCGGTGCTGATCTTCGCCGGCGCCTCGCCCTTCACCCAGCATGGCGAGCTGCGGGGCAGCCGCAACGAGTTCATCCAGTGGATCCAGGACGTGCACGACCAGCGCGGCCTGGTGCGCGGCTACATGCGCTACGACGCCGAGCTGCGCACCGGCCGCAACGTCAAGGAGATCGTGCATCGCGCCCTGCAATTCGCGAACTCCGACCCCAAGGGCCCGGTCTATTTGATGGGCGCCCGCGAGGTGATGGAGGAGGAGGTGCGGCCGCTGCCGGACGACCGGGCCGCCTGGCGCCCGATCGAGCCCGCCGCCCTGCCGCCCCGGGGCGTGGCGGTGATCGGCGCGGCGCTGTTGGGGGCGAAGCGGCCGCTGGTCGTCACCTCGTTCGTCGGCCGCAACCCGGCCGCGGTGGCGCCGCTGGTCGCGCTGTGCCGGCGGCTGGGCATCGGTGTGCTGGACTCGGTGCCGAACGCGATGAACTTTCCGCATGACGACCCGCTGTACCAGGGCAATCAGTGGAACCAGCCGCGGCAGAACCCGGTGCTGGCCGAGGCCGACGTCATCCTGGTGGTCGACAGCGACGTGCCGTGGATCCCGACCGTGTCCAAGCCGGCCGAAGGCGCCCGCATCCTGCACATCGACATCGACCCGCTGAAGCAGCAGATGCCGCTGTGGCACATCGCGGCCGAGGGCGTCTTCCGGGCTGATGCGGAAACCGCGCTGCAGCAGATCCATGGCTGGCTCGACGGCCAGGCCATCGACGCCGCTTCGGTGCGCGAGCGGACCGCCCACTACGCCGGGCTGCACGCCGCCCGGGCCGAGGCGCTGGCGGCGCTGGAGCAGCGGCCGGCCGGCGCCGTCACCGCGGAATACCTGGTCGGCCGGCTGCGCGCCCTGGCCGGCACCGATGCGCTGTTCCTGAACGAGGGCATCTCGCACTACCACACCGTGTTCGACCATCTGGCGCCGACCCGGCCGGGATCGATCGTCACCAGCGGCGGCGGCTCGCTCGGCTGGAACGGCGGCGCCGCGATCGGCATCAAGCTGGCCCGGCCGGACGCCACCGTGATCGCCCTGACCGGCGACGGCTCCTACATGTTCACCGTGCCGTCCTCGGTGCATTGGATGGCGCGGCGCTACCAGGCCCCGTTCCTGCAGGTGATCTTCAACAACCGCGGCTGGAAGTCGCCGAAGCTGTCGACCCTGGCGGTGCATCCGGACGGCTTCGCCGCCCGCGCCAACCAGCTCGACACCTCGTTCGAGCCGGCACCGGACTATGTCGGCATCGCCGCGGCCGCCGGCGGCGCCTGGGGCCGGCAGATCCGCGACGCGGCCGAGGTCGACGACGCCCTGGCCGAGGCGCTGCGCGTGGTGCGGCAGGAGCGGCGCTGCGCCGTGCTGGACGTCTGGCTGGAGCATCACTAGAGCCGGCGCCGTCACGCCGCGGCGGGCCGGCTGTCATCACCCTGTCATGCTCCGCCTCTAAGGCAGCACCCGGCAGACCACACGCCGGGACAGTCTTCGGGGGGCAGGATGATCAATCGCCGTCAGATCCTTTCGGCCGGCGTCGCCGCCGGCGCCATCGCCTTGGTGCCGCAGCGCCGGGCCCGCGCCGCCGCGACGCGGATCGACGTCTACACCGCCAGCGACGCCAACATCTCGGACTGGTGGAGCAATGTGCTGAAGCCGGCCTTCGAGGCGGCGCATCCGGAGTTCGAGGTCAATGTCGTGATCTCGCGCGGCGCCGGCAGCGGCGGCATCGTGGCGATCGCCGACCGGGCCTTCGCCGCGCTGAAGGCCGGGATCGACCCGCAGGTCGACTTCTTCGAGGAGAACGACCCGCTGCTGCCCAAGGGCGGCATCGAGGCCGGGCTGTGGGTCGGCTTCGACGCCAAGACCGTGCCCGGCTATGCCCGGCTGAACCCGCTGGCGATCGAGTCGCCCTACGGCCTGCCCTATCGCGGCTCGCAGGTCGTGCTGGCCTATGATTCGGACAAGGTGGCCGAGGCCGAGGTGCCGAAGGACTGGCCCGGCCTGGTCGCCTGGATCAAGGCCCATCCCGGCCAGTTCATCTACGGCCGGCCGGACAAGGGCGGGTCGGGCCGCAACTTCGTGGTCCGCGCCATCCACGAGGCCAATGGCCGCGACCCGGCGCTGTTCACGGTCGCCGGCTATTCGAAGCCGGCGGCGGAGGAGCGGCTGCCCAAGGCCTGGACCATCCTGAACGACCTGGCACCGTCGCTGTATGAGCAGGGCGCCTATGCCGCCGGCAACACGCCGACGCTGCAGCTGCTGGCCAGCGGCGCGGTGTCGATGATCCCGGCCTGGTCGGACCAGGCGCTGCAGGGTCTGGCGCAGGGCGTGCTGCCGCCCTCGGTCAAGCTGTTCCAGCTGCAGGACCTGGCCCTGTCGGGCAGCTTCGCCGACGCCACCGTGCCCAGCAACGGGGCGCACAAGGACGCCGCGCTGGCACTGGCCGACTTTCTGCTGACCGACGCGATGCAGGTCTCGATCGTCAAGGATCTTGGCGGCTTCCCGGCCGTCGACTGGGGCAAGCTGCCGGCCGAGCTGACGCAGCAGTTCGCCGCGGTGATCCCGACATCGATCCCGACCTATCCGCGCGGCGAATGGGAATCGGCGATGAATGACGGCTGGTACCGCAACGTCGCCCCCAACGTCGACCGCTCGAAGTGACCGAAGGGACAGTCCCGTCCCTGCGAGCAAGCATCATCCGGCGGCAGGCCCTCGGCCTGCTGCTGGTGGCCGCGCCTGTCCTGCTGGTGGTGGCGCTGGTGCTCTATCCGGCGCTGTCGGCGGTCCTGACCACGCTGCGGGTCGAGGTCGACGGCCGCGACGTGATCTCGCTGGCGAACTACGCCGATTTCTTCGCCGACCCGCAGAGCCGCCGCAACCTCGGCTTCACCCTGTGGACCACGGCGGTGGCGACGGCGCTGCTGCTGGCCCTGTGCCTGCCGCTGGCGCTGTATCTGCGCTTCGCCGGCGGGCGGCTGCCGGCGGTGGTGCAGGGCATCGCCGTGTTCCCGCTGTTCGTGCCCGGCATCATCGTCGCCTATGCGCTGATCCGCTCGATCGGGCCGAACGGCCTGCTGGCCACCGTGCTGGCCGCCTTCGGCATCGGCGGCTACACCTCGCCCTATCTCGGCCCCTGGGGCCCGGTGATCGGGCTGGTGTGGGAGGGCGTGCCGCTGACCCTGCTGGTGCTGCTGTCCGGCCTGGCCCAGGTGCCGCTGCCGGCGATCGAGGCCGCGCGCGACGTCGGCGCCGGGCCGGTCCGGATCCTGGTCAGCATCATCCTGCCGCTGATCCGCAACTCGCTGCTGATCGCCTTCGCGCTGGAGTTCCTGAACATCTTCGGCGCCTTCACCCTGCCCTATCTGCTGGGGCCCGCCTCGCCGGAGATGATGGGCGTGTACATGCAGCGCACCTTCAGCGATGTGCGCGACCCGATCGCCGCCCAGACCCAGGCCGTCGTCACCTTCCTGATCTGCGCCGCGGTCGGCGTGCTGTATGTCCGCGCGATCTCGAAGTCCCGCGCCCGGGGGGCGCCGTGACCGTGGCCCGGGGCTTCCTCCCCCGCCTGCCCGGCCCGCTGCTGGCGACGGTGCTGGCCGTCGCGATCATCGTGCCGATCGCCACCGTGTTCCTGTGGGCCTTCGCCGAGGCCTGGCGCTATCCGGCGCTGCTGCCGACGCAATGGGGCCTGCGCTTCTGGGGCATGACCCTGGCCCGGGCCGATGTCTGGTCGGCGCTGCGCACCTCGCTGGCCCTGTCGGTGACCGTCACCGCGATCTCGGCCGCGATCTGCCTGCCTGCCGCGTATGCCTTCGCCCGGCTCGACTTCCCGGGCAAACAACTCCTGCTGTTGTCCTTCCTGGCGACCCAGGCCTTCCCGAAATTCGGCCTCTATGTCGCCATCGCCGCGATCTTCCTGCAGCTCGGCCTGGTCGGCACCTTCGCCGGCGTCGCCATCATCCAGGTGCTGAACACCCTTCTGTTCATGATCTGGATCCCGGTCGCCGCCTTCCAGAATGTCGACCGGCGGCTGGAGGAGGCCGCGCGCGACGTCGGCGCCGGCCCGTTCCGCACCTTCTGGCACGTCACCCTGCCGCAGGCCGGCCCGGCCATCGCCGCCGCGCTGCTGCTCAGCTTCGTCGGCACCTTCTACGAGACCGAAGGCGCCTGGCTGATCGGCGCGCCGACGGTGCGGACCATGCCGATCCTGATGATCTCGCTGATCAACAACCAGCTGGTGATCCAGTACGGCGCGGTGCTGTCCGTGCTGCTCTGGGTCCCGTCCTTCGTCGCGCTGCTGTTCGCGCGCAACATCCTCAGCGCCCGCACCATCGCGCGCGGGCTCGGAGCGTAAGAAGCCCATGGCCACGCTGCAGCTCGACCGCCTGACCAAGCGCTTCGGCGAGACCGCCGCGGTCGACCGGGTGTCGCTGGCGATCGGCGATGGCGAGCTGGTCTGCCTGCTCGGCCCCTCCGGCTGCGGCAAGTCGACCGTGCTGCGCATGATCGGCGGCTTCGAGACGCCGAGCGACGGCCGGATCGCGATCGACGGCGCCGATATCGGCGCCCTGCCGCCGAACCGCCGCCCGACCGGCATGGTGTTCCAGAGCCACGCGCTGTGGCCGCACATGACCGTGTCCCGCAACATCGCCTTCGGCCTGCGGCTGCGGCCGCTGTCGCGCGGCGAGGTCGACCGCCGGGTCGACGGCGTGCTGGACCTGGTCGGCCTCACTGGCTACGGCGGCCGCTATCCGGGCCAACTGTCGGGCGGCCAGCAGCAGCGCGTCGCCATCGCCCGCTGCGTCGTGCTGGAGCCGAAGATCCTCTTGATGGACGAGCCCTTCTCCGCCCTCGACGCCCATCTGCGGGTGCGGCTGCGCGAGGAGGTACGGGCGATCCAGCGCCGCCTGGGCCTGACCACCGTCTTCGTCACCCATGACCAGGAGGAGGCGATGACGCTGGCCGACCGCATCGTGGTGATGCAGGACGGCCGGATCGAGCAGGTCGGCCGGCCCGGCGAGATCTATGCCCGGCCCGAGACCGAATTCGTCGCCGGCTTCATCGGCACCATGACCCTGGCCGAGGCGCGGGTCGAGGCCGGGCGGCTGCGCTGGCACGGCTTGGCGATCCCCTGCGACCTGCCGGACGGCCCCGCCACCCTGGCGCTGCGGCCGGAGGACCTGGTCCCCGTTCCCGCCGGCACGCCGGACGCCGTCGCCGGCCGGGTCGGCCGGCTGGTCGATCTCGGAGCCGTGCGGATGGCCGATGTCGACATCGGGAACGGCACCGTGCTCAAGCTGCAGCTCGGCCGGGCCGACGGCCTCGCCGAGGGCGCCGCGGTGACGCTGCGCCCGACCCGCTGCGCATTGTTCCGCGCCGGCGAGCCGGCTCGCCACCTGACCCTGGCCGATCCCGCCCGGCAACCGGAGCAAGCCCATGCCTGACGGCATCGAGATCCTTTCCGGCGGCCATCGCACCCGGCTGAAATGGCACCGGCTGCAGCGCCGGCCCGAAGACATCCCCTTCACCCCGGCCCGGCTGCGCGAGGGCATGGCGCTGGGCGCGTCGATGGAGGTCGACCTCCGCCGCCGCGCCGATGGCGGCTTCGCCTGCCTGCATGACGAGACGCTGGACCGCGAGACCACCGGCCATGGCCCGGTCGCGACGGCCACCTTCGGCGATCTGCGGGCCTTGCGGATGCGCGGCCAGGACGGGATGCCGACCGAAGAGCGGCTGCTGCTTCTGGAGGATCTGGCCGAGCTGGCTGCAACCGGGGCCGATCCCGCGACCCTGGTCCAGCTCGACCTCAAGGAATCGGATGCGGCGCTGGACGGCCGCAGCGTCGACGCTTTCCGGACGGCGCTGGCGCCGGTGGCCAACCGTTTCATCCTGAGCGGCGGCGACTGGGCGGCGGTGCGCCGCCTGGGCGCGGCCGCGCTGCGCCTGGGCTTCGATCCCTGCGACGACGACACTCTGGGAACCCTGGTCACCGCGGCGGATGCCGAGCGCTTCATCGCCGCGGCGCTGGACCGCGCCCCGGAGGCGGCGATGATCTACCTGTCCTGGCCGATCGTGCTGCGCGCCGACGCGCTGGGGGTCGACCTGATCGCCGCCTGCCACGCCGCCAGCAAGACGGTCGATGCCTGGACCCTGAACCCGGACCATCCAGACGCCGCGGCGGCGCTGGCCCGGCTGGTGGCGCTGCGCGCCGACCAGATCACCACCGACGCGCCGGGCGTGCTCGAGACGATGTTCAGCAACAGCCTGGAGTAGGTTGGGTTCGCTCTGCGAACCCAACGCGCGCCCTGGACAATGTTGGGTTCGCGAAGACGCGAACCCAACCTACGTGGAACTGCCGCCCAGCAGCCCGACCAGCCAGGGGTGAAGCCCGGCATTGGCGCCGAGCACCGCCCCGGTCGCCGGGATCGGGCCGCCATCGAAGCCGGTGGCGACCCCGCCGGCCTCGCGCAGCACCAGCACCGCCGCGGCGTAGTCGAGCGGCGAGAGGCCGTCCTCGAAGAAGGCGTCGTGCCGGCCGGCCGCGACATAGCACAGGCTGAGCGCGGCGGAGCCAAGCCGCCGCACCCCGGCGGCTCGGTCGATCACCCGGCGCAGCGCCCGGTGATAGGCCTCGACGTCGATGCTGCGGACCTGGCCGGGGATCGGCAGGCTGGCGCCGACCAGCGCCTCCTCCGGCGCCACGCCGCGGTCGATCCGCAGCCGCCTGCCGTTCAGGAAGGCGCCGTGGCCGCGCTCGGCGACGAAGGCCTCGCCCAGGCTGGGGTCCAGCACCACGCCGGCCACCGTCTCGCCGCCCTCGACCAGGGCGATGGCGATGCCGAAGAACGGCAGGCCCCAGGCGAAATTGGTGGTGCCGTCGATCGGGTCGACCAGGAACGTCCCGGCCCCGTCGCGGCGGATCGCCGTGCCCTCCTCGCCCTCGATCGCATGGTCGGGGAAGGCGGCGGACAGCGCCGCGGCCACCGCCGCCTCGGACTGGCGGTCGGCGGCGGTGACGAAGTCGCGCGCGCCCTTGCGCTCCAGCGCCACGCCCTCCCAGCGCCCAGCATCGGCCCGGAGGGCCCGGATCGCCTCGGCCCCGGCCAGCGCCGCCTCCAGCATGCGCCGGCTGCGGTCGGTCGGCGCCTGGGCGGCGATGTCGGCGGGCAGCGCAGGCGGTCGAAGCATGGTCGGTCTCGATGAGGGTCGGGGATCGCTTATCCCATGCGCATCGGAACCGGCCAAGGCATCGCTTCCCGATTGCAATGTTCCATCTTTGTTCTTATACTAATTGAGTAATGGGCCGGTGACCCGCCATGCAGCTTTCCCTCGCCCTCGACGACCGCCCGCTCCTGCCCCAGATGCGGGACCGGCTGCTGGCCCGGCTCGGGCCGCGGCGCGACGGCCGGCGCCGCGACCCGGTCAGCCAATTGGTCCGCAGCATCCTCGGCTCCAAGACCCGGGACGAGGTCTCGCGGCGCGTCTTCAGGGAGCTGCGCCGGCGCTACCCGTCCTGGGACGGGCTGGGCGAGGCATCGCCGCGCGCCATCCTGCGGATCATCTGGCCGGTGAACCTGGCGGAGCCGAAGGCCGAGCAGTTGCCCCAGGCCCTGCGCATGATCGTCGCCTGCACCGGCCGCCTCGCCCTCGACCATCTGGCCGATCTGGACGAGGAGACGGCGATGCAATGGCTGCGCCGCCTGCCCGGAGTCGGGTCGAAGATCGCCGCCGCGGTGCTGAACTTCAGCACGCTGCGCAAGCGCGCGCTGGTCGTCGACACGCATCTGCTGCGGCTCGGCGGCCGGCTGGGGCTGTTGCCGCTCGACGCCGACTACGACGCCGGGCACGAGCAGCTCATGCGCCTGCTGCCGGATGCGTGGGACGCCGAGGATCTGGCCGAGCTCCATCGCCTGATGAAGCTGCTGGGCCAGACCATCTGCACCGCCCACACCCCTTCCTGCGGCGCCTGCCCGCTGCGCGACCTGTGCCCGCGCTGCGGCGTCTGAGGGGTCAGCCCGCCTTCGCCGCCGGCTTCAGCAGGTCGCCATGCACCGCCTTCAGCTTCTCGACCTTCGGGGTCGAGACCGCCCGGATATAGGGCTGGTTCGGGTTCCGGGCGGCGTAGTCGTGATGGTACTGCTCGGCCTCGTAGAAGGCCTCCAGCGGCACCACCTCGGTCACCACCGGCGTGTCGAACAGCCGGTCGCGCTGGATCTGGGCGATATAGGCCTCGGCCACCCGCTTCTGCTGCTCGTCGGCAGTGAAGATCGCCGAGCGGTACTGCCGGCCGACATCGTTGCCCTGGCGGTCCTTCTGGGTCGGGTCATGCGCGATCGAGAAGAACAGCTTCAGGATCTGGCCCAGGCTGATCTTGCCGGAATCGTAGGCCACCTCGATCACCTCGGCATGGTCGGTGGTGCCGCTGCAGACGGTGCGATAGTCGGCCGTCTCCCGGGTGCCGCCGGCATAGCCGGGCCGCACCGACAGCACGCCGTCGAGCTGGCTGTAGACCGCCTCGGTGCACCAGAAGCAGCCGCCGCCCAGCACGATCGAGCGGCGGCCCTGCTCTTCGGCGTCCAGCTCGGGGGCGGGAAAGGACCAGGGATCGATCTTCAGGGCCATGGCATGTCTCCGGCGGCCAGGCGCGGCCGCAAGCGCGATGTGCTCTCCAAAGTGAGATCGGCCGCTCGGCGGGACAAGGCCCCTCAGCCGGCGGAGGGCAGGCTTGAGGCGCGCCAAGCCCAGCGCCGGCCGTCATGGCTCAGTTCCACGACGCTCAGCGGCGCGATGTCAATGCACCAGAAGGACGACGCCGGCGCGCCCAGCGCATGCAGGATTGCCGCCCGGATCACCGACGCATGGGTGACGGCGATGCCATGGCCGCCGTCGCCGGCCCGGACATCGAGCCAGGCCGCGGCCCGGCGCAGCAGTGCCGACAGCGCCTCGCCACCATGCGGCGCGGCCTCCGGATCGGCCAGCCAGGCGATGACGCCGTCCGGCTCCTCGGCCTGGATCTCCTGCAGCCGGCGCCCGGCCCAGCGCCCAGGATCGACGTCGCCCAGCGCCGGCTCCTCCATGGCGTCGAGCCCGAGCGCCGCCGCCGTCTGCCGCGCCCGCAGCGCCGGGCTGGTCCAGGCCCGGTCGGCCCGCCGGATCGCCGGGCGCAGCGCGGCCGCCCGGGCCAGGGCGCGCTCCTCCAGCGGCTCGTCGACGGGAAACGCCCCGGACCGGGTGGCGGCGGTGGCGCCATGGCAGATCAGGGTCAGGCTGGTCGGCATCGGCGGGACCTTTCAACTACGCGCGGGGAGCGGCCAACCACTCGCGCCAGAAATTCTGCTGTGCCTGCACCGATGCCGGGGCCACATCGGGACCGGCGCTGAATATCTCCACAAGATCGGCTCGGCTTGCCGGCTCACCTTTCGTCAGCCTGTAGGCTTTGAGGCCGCGCCCCATGTCTCTGGCCATCCCTGATGGATACACGTTGAGGCTCGCGCCGTAGCAGAACGGGACAAATCCTTCAGGCTCGAGCTGCTGACGGATCAGGCAGAGGGCTTTGAAGAAATCTGTGGCCTGGGCTTCGATCGCCTTGCCACGAAAGGCGCATGTCAGCTTGCAGGTACCGTGGGAACTATCCTCGGTGAACACGGCGTGTTCACCATCATCGCCGCCGATCAGAGCGATCTGGTGCTGCTTGTCCATGGCCTGACCTTAAGTTTGCTTGCACAAGCTAGCCTTACAGATGCGCACGTTCCACCGTCTGGGGCCGGATGGCGCATTTCCGCTTTCCGTCTTCGCTGATCGTCGCCGTCCTTGGCAGCGGACGGTCCGATATGGCCGGACCCGTGCTTGGGCTCCCTCACTTCTACGGGTCGGTCTCCCATAAAGCAGAACCGTCATGGCGAGCCCCGCAGGGGCGTGGCCATCCAGGCTGCCGCCATCATGAGCGGCGGCTGAAGGACTGGATGGCCACGCTGCGCTCTTGAAGAAGTTGAAATTTCCTTTCCCTTCGGTCGCCGGGCCACCGGCGTGGGATGGCTCGCCATGACGGCACGGGACCAGGTGACGGCTTTCCGGATCAAATCGGGATGCGCTCCCGACGGTCGGGGATCGCTGTTTCGATCAAACCGTCATGGCGCCGTTCCCAACGTCGCCGCTCGCGCCTTCGCGTCGATCGCGTTCGTGACGGTGATGCGGTTTCGCTTGACTCCATGTTCCTTGTTTGTTCTAATCAAGGGATGGTCGATCCGATCACAGCCGAAACTCCGTCCGCCGCTTCGCCGGCCACGGACGAGGCTGCCCAGGACACCGCGGCGCTGTCCCGCCTGGCCGGTCTCGCCGAGGCGCTGGCCACGGGCTTCCAGGCCCAGGGCATCGCCGCCCTCAAGACCGGCGATCTCGACCGTGCCGGGGAGGCGGAGACCCGCTTCAGCAGCCTCTTCCTCGGCATCCGCCGCGCCATCGCCCTGAAGATGAAGCTGCGCGAGCAGCGCGAGGAGGCGAAGCGCAAGGCAGAAACCCAGCGGGACCGGCGGCAGGACGAGAAGGACCATCGGCGCCATGCCGTCGCCGACCGCGTCTCCCGCGCCATCGCCGCCGAGAAGCCCGAGGCCAAGGAAAGGCTCACCGCCGAGCTCTGGGAACGGCTCACCGAGGACGAGCGCATCGACGCCGACCTCGCCGACACCGCCCTGCCGATCGACATCCTGATCCAGCGCCTCCGCCGCGACATCGGCCTCTCCCGCCGCGCCCTCGCCGCCGCTCTCGACCCGGACGAGACGACGGAACAAGACGCGCCGCAGCAGGGGCGCACGCCACCCGATCGACAGCGCTACCTCTACTGCCAACCTTCCGAGGGCTCCAAGCCCTACTGGCTCGACCGCAGGACCCTGCAGCGGTTCGACCATCCTCCCTGGGGGGAGCCGCCGGACAGCAGTTGAACGCCGCTGCAGCACGAACGCGTGGGTTGAGCTTCGCTTCGGGCGGACTCCGACATCCCGCCGCGTTCATGACCTGTCGGGTTCGCGGGTCGCGAACCCGAGCTGCGAGACGCTCGCCCGTTCTGCCTTCCACTCTCCCTCCCCTTGCGGGCGAGAAAGGCTGCATGCGTCCGCGCGTGAATAATCGTCTTCGTCATCACCGCAACCCGCCAACGGCTTCGATTGACAGAAACCGGGGCGCGACCCATGCTGCGGCCGGTTCGCCATGGATGCGGAAGCCGGTGCAATCCCGGCACGGTCGCGCCACTGTGACCGGGACGGCGTCGCCGACGCGGTTCCGGAAGTCAGACCCCGTCATGGCCCCGGGTGCATATCAACGGGACGCGAATCCCAGGGGAGCGCTATTCATGTCCAACGTCGCTGCAGCAGCACGTCCCATCTCCATTCCCGTCGGCCCGATCCCGGTCGGCGAGGTGCTGCCCTGGGCGGTGTTCGCCGGGCTGATCCTGCTGCTGGCGATCTATTTCGTCGGCGCCGAGCAAGGCGCGACCTCCCTGTTCTCCGGCATGTATGTGCACGAATTCGTGCATGACGGCCGCCATCTCCTCGGCTTCCCCTGCCACTGAGGCCGCCATCATGGTTGGAAGCCTTCTGCTGCGCGGCATGCTGGTCGGCGTGCTGGCGGGGCTGCTCGCCTTCGGTTTCGCCCGGATCTTCGGCGAGCCCCAGGTAGACCGGGCCATCGCCCTCGAAGGGACGCTGGGCCATTCGCATGAGCACGGGGACGCCGCGGCGGCTCCGGCCGCCGCCGAGCCCGAAGAGCCCGAGCTGGTCAGCCGCGAGACCCAGGCCGGGCTGGGCCTGGCGACCGGTGCGATCGTCTACGGTGCCGCCATCGGCGGGCTGTTCGCGCTGGTCTTCGCCTTCACCTATGGCCGGGTCGGCCGCCTCGATGCCCGCGCCACCGCGGGGCTGCTGGCGCTGGCCGCCTTCATCGCGCTGGTGGTGGTGCCCGACCTGAAATACCCGGCCAATCCGCCCGCGGTCGGCAACCCGGACACGATCGGCGAGCGCACGACCCTGTTCTTCATCATGCTGGCGATCTCGATCGCAGGCCTGGTGCTGGCGATCAACCTCGCCCTTGGCCTGGCCCGGCGCCATGGCGGCTGGACCGCCGGCATCGTCGCCGGTGCCGTCTACATCGCCATCATCGTCGTCGCCCAGCTGGCCCTGCCGACGATCAACGAGGTGCCGGAGGGCTTCCCCGCCGACCTGCTGTGGAAGTTCCGGATCGCCTCGCTCGGCATGCATGCGGTGCTGTGGACCACCATCGGCCTGGCGTTCGGCGCCCTGGCCGAACGGTCCTTCGCCCGCCGTGGCAGCGGACGCCTCGCCTTCTCGCGGTGACGTCCTAAACCGGAACCGTGGCCGGCAGCAGATCCGCGAAACGGCGCAGCCGGGCCGTCTCCTCGACCGGGACGGCCCGGCCGGTGCCCCAGTCGACGATCCGGCAGGGCACGCCGGCCGCCCTGGCGCAGGCCAGGTCGATGCCGGTGTCGCCGACATAGACCGTCTCGCCCGGCGTCACGCCCAGCACCTCGAGCGTGTGCAGCAGCGGCCGTGGGTCGGGTTTCACAAACGGCGTGGTGTCGGCGCCGACCACCGCGGACAGATGCGGCAGCAGCCCGAGTTGATCGAGCACCTGCACGGCCAGCGCCTCCGGCTTGTTGGTGCACACGCCGAGCCGGATCCCGGCTGCCCGCAGCGCCGGCAGGGCGGTCGCCGCATCGGCGTAGAGCGTGGAATCCGCCACCGGCCGGGCGGCGTAATGGTCGAGATAGATCCGGGTGTCGCGGTCGACATCCTCCGCCGGCAGGCCCAGGGTGCGGTGCAGCTTGACCACCAGCATCCGCGCCCCCTCCCCCACCAGCGTCTCGATGAAGGCCACCTCCTGCGCCGGCGCGCCGCGGTCGGCCAGCATGCGGTTGACCGCATGGGCGATGTCCGGCGCGCTGTCCACCAGGGTGCCGTCGAGATCGAAGATGGCGGCCTTCATGCCGGATCTGCCTGCTGTGGATCCGGCCTAGCCGGTGATGAAGCGGTAGCGGCCGGTAAGCGGAAAGTCGAGCAGCCGATCCTCCCGCCGCGCGCCGCCGCCGATGTTGTGGATCACCAGCGACGCATCTCTGGAGCCTATCTGGCTGGTAACGATGGCGATGTGCGGCAGATTGCCCGGCAGCATCTGGGTCACCAGGTCACCCTCGGCGAAATCCTTCGGCGCATCGGCAGACAGAGCCTGGCCGCGGCGGCGGAAGAAGGCCTGCAGGTTCGGCACCCGCCGGTGGTCGATGTTCGGGTCCGGCCGCGACAGGCCCCAAGACCGGGGATAGCGGGAGAAATTCGCCTTCATGTCCTCATGCACCAGGCGCTGCAGGTCGATGCCGAAGGCGTCGCGATAGGCGCGGATGACCACGTCGGTGCAGACACCGCGGTCGCGCGGCACGTCGCCGCCCGGATAGGCCAGCCGGGCATAGGCGGGGTCGTAGGTCACGGTCACGCCGATCTGGGCCTCGGCCGCCGCCACCAGCCGCGCCGGCCAGTCCGGCGCTTCGGCCCGGGCAGTGCGGACGGCCAGCATGCCGGCCGCGCCGATCAGGACCTGCCGCCGACCGATCATGTCCCCTCCCGAAATGTTCGCCGCAGCACAGCATCGGGAGATGGCGGGATCAGGGCATACCGGCAGTTCGGCCCGATAAATCCGCATCTACCGGATGGCCTCCTGCTGCCCTAGTATCGTCGTACATTTGCGTTTGCTGTGGGGCGCCGACGAAGTGCGGCGCTTGGAGGAAAGAAGACGATGGCCGGCCAAGATCGATCGAGACCGCTGCGGTCCCAGCAGTGGTTCGACAACCCCGACGATCCGGGGATGACTGCCCTGTATATCGAGCGCTACCTGAACTTTGGGATCACGCGCGAGGAGCTTCAGTCCGGCAAGCCGATGATCGGCATCGCCCAGACCGGGTCGGACCTGTCGCCCTGCAACCGGCATCACATCGAGCTGGCGAAGCGGGTCAGCGCCGGCATCCGCGCCGCCGGCGGCGTGCCGTTCGAGTTCCCCTGCCATCCGATCCAGGAAACCGGCAAGCGCCCGTCGGCCACGCTGGACCGCAACCTGACCTATCTCTCGCTGGTCGAGGTGCTGTACGGCTATCCGCTCGACGGCGTCGTGCTGACCGTCGGCTGCGACAAGACCACCCCGGCGCTGCTGATGGCGGCCGCCACCGTCAACATCCCGGCCATCGCTTTGTCGGTCGGCCCGATGCTGAACGGCTGGCACAAGGGCGAGCGGGTCGGGTCCGGCACCATCGTCTGGCGGTCGCGCGAGCGGCTGGCCACCGGCGAGATCGGCTATGACGAGTTCATGGACATCGTCTCGGCCTCGGCCCCGTCGGTCGGCTACTGCAACACAATGGGCACGGCCTCGACGATGAACTCGCTGGCCGAGGCGCTGGGCATGCAGCTGCCGGGCTCCGCCGCCATCCCGGCCCCCTACCGCGAGCGCGGCCAGATCTCTTACGAGACCGGCAAGCGTATCGTCGAGATGGTGGAGCAGGACATCAAGCCGTCCGACATCATGACCCGCGAGGCGTTCGAGAACGCGATCGTCATCAACTCGGCCATCGGCGGGTCGACCAACGCGCCGATCCATCTGAACGCCATCGCCGGCCATCTCGGCGTGCCGCTCGACAATGACGATTGGGAGAAGGTCGGCCTCGACATTCCGCTGCTGGTCAACCTGCAGCCGGCCGGGGAGTATCTCGGCGAGGACTTCCACCAGGCGGGCGGCGTGCCGGCGGTGGTGGCCGAGCTGCTGAAGGCCGGCCTGCTGCCGCATCCGGGCGCGGTCACGGTCAACGGCCGCGCCATCGGCGACAACTGCCGGGACGTGGAGAATCTGAACCCCGAGGTCATCCGCCCGGTCGACCGGCCGCTGAAGGCGAAGTCGGGCTTCCTGAACCTCAAGGGCAACCTGTTCGACAGCGCGATCATGAAGACCAGCGTGATCTCGCCCGAGTTCCGGGACCGCTACCTGGCGAACCCGCAGGACCCGGAGGCCTTCGTCGGCAAGGCCGTGGTCTTCGACGGGCCGGAGGATTACCACCACCGGATCGAGGATCCGGCGCTCGAGATCGACGCGTTCTCGATCCTGGTGATCCGCGGCACCGGCCCGATCGGCTATCCCGGCGCCGCCGAGGTGGTGAACATGCAGCCGCCGGCGCGCCTGATCCAGCAGGGCATCCACGCCCTGCCCTGCATCGGCGACGGCCGCCAGTCCGGCACCTCGGGCTCGCCCTCGATCCTGAACGCCTCGCCCGAGGCGGCGGCCGGCGGCGGCCTGGCCCTGCTGAAGACCGGGGACAAGGTCCGGGTCGATCTGCGCCAGCGCAGCGTGAACGTCCTGGTCTCCGACGAGGAGCTGGCGCGCCGGCGGGCCGAGCTGGAGGCCCAGGGCGGCTACAAGTATCCGGCCAGCCAGACCCCGTGGCAGGAGATCCAGCGCGGCATGACCGACCAGCTGGCCGGAGGCATGGCGCTCAAGCCGGCGCTGAAGTACCAGCGCGTCGCCCAGACCAAGGGCGTGCCGCGCAACAACCACTAGCCACCGCCAGACACCGTCATTGCGAGGAGGCGGAGCCGACGAAGCAATCCAGGGGCCACAGCGAGCGGCCCCTGGATTGCTTCGCTATGCTCGCAATGACGGACTCGCGGGTATCAAATCGTCCGCACCAGGTCGTGGAACAGCCCGCCCATCCGCTCCGCCGTGCCTTTCGCGACGTCGAGGATGTGCTCGTGGTCGAGGTCGGCGCCCGGCAGGCCGGCGGCGAGGTTGGTGACCAGCGACAGGCCCAGCACCTCGGCGCCGAGATGGCGGGCGGCGATCGCCTCCAGCACCGTCGACATGCCGACCATGTCGCCGCCCCAGCGGCCGACCATCTGGATCTCGGCCGGCGTCTCGAACATCGGGCCGGGGAAGCCGACATAGACGCCCTCAGTCAGTGTCGGGTCCAGCGCCTGCGCCGCCTGCCGCAGCCGCGGCGAGTAGCAGCCGGTGAGGTCGACGAAGCGCGGCCCCAGCTTCTCCGGGTTCGGCCCGAACAGCGGCGACACGCCGGTGAAGTTGATGTGGTCGCGGATCAGCACCGGCTCGCCCGGCTTCATCCCCGGCCGCAGCCCGCCGCAGGCATTGGTCAGGACGATGATCTTCGTGCCCGCCAGCACCGCGCTGCGCACGCCATGCACCACCTTGGCCGGCGGGTGACCCTCATAGAGATGCACCCGCCCGGCCATCACCAGGATGCGCCGGTCGCCGGCCTTGACGCTGCGGAACACGCCCTTGTGGCCGAGCACGGTGGTCGGCGGGAAGCCGGGGATCTCGGCGAAGGGCACCTCGGCCACGGTCTCGCCGATCCTGTCCACCGCCGGCCCCCAGCCGGAGCCGAGCACGATCGCGGCGTGGTGGTCGGCGCCGAGCTTCTGCTTCAGGATCGCTGCGGCGGCTTCCGCCAGGGCATAGGGGTCTTCCATCGTTTCCTCGCTTTCAGGCCATGGCCCCGCGCCGGCGCCGCCCGCGGGCGACCACCAGCGCGACCAGGGTGATGACATAGGGTGCCATATCGGTGAGCTGGTTCGGCAGCCCCCGGCCCTGCAGCCGCAGACCGGCGGCATCGGCGAAGCCGAACAGCAGGCAGGCCAGGGCGACGCCGACCGGATGGCCGCGGCCCAGCATCACCGCCACCACCGCGATCCAGCCGCGCCCGGCGCTCATATCCTCGGCGAACAGCGTGACGCTGCCGAGCGACAGCTGCGCCCCGGCCAGGCCGCACAGGGCGCCGCCGGCCAGCACCGCGGCGATCCGGGTGCGGGCGACATCGGCGCCCAGCGTCTCCGCCGCATCCGGCCGCTCCCCGACGCCGCGCAGGCGCAGGCCCCAGATGGTGCGGAACAGGAACACGGCGATCACCGCCACCAGGATCCAGGCCGCCCAGGTCAGCACGCTGTGGCTGCCGAAGACGCGGTTGAACCAGGGCACCGCCGCGATCCGCGGCAGCACCACGCGCGGCAGGTCCTGCATCGTCGGGTCGGTGAAGGTGCCGGAGACGCCGAACAGGATGCGCAGCAGGAAGGCGGTCAGGCCGGAGGCCAGCAGGTTGAGGCCGATGCCGATGACGATCGGGTCGCCACGGAACCAGGTCGAGCCGAAGGCCAGGATGGCCGAGAACGCCATGGTGCCGATCAGGGCGACGGCCACGCCGCCGGCGACGCTGCCGGTATACCAGGTGCCGACGATGGCGGCGAAGGCGCCGATCAGCATCTGGCCTTCCAGCGCGATGTTGAACACGCCGGCACGGTCGCACAGTACCCCGGCCAGGGCGGCCAGCAGGATCGGCGTCACCGCCTGGATGGTCTGGGCGAACAGCACCGCGTTGAACAGCGACAGCCAGTCCATGCCGGTCATCGCCTCCGCAGGCCGGGGCGGCCCAGGCCGTGGCGCATGGCCAGCAGCAGGATGATCACCGCCTGCAGCACCAGGGTCAGCACCCGCGGCACCTCGGTCGCCCGCTCCATGGCGAAGCCGCCGGTCTGCAGCGCGGCGAAGAACAGCCCGGCGCAGACGGCGCCGATCGGCTCGCCCATCGCCAGCAGCGCCGCCATCAGCCCGGACCAGGTGTAGGCCGGCGACAGCAGCGCGTTGTCGGTGAAGCGGAACTGGTCGCCCAGCACCAGCATGGCGCCGACCAGCCCGGCCACGGCGCCGCTGGCGAACAGGGTCCGCACGGTCTGGCGGCCGAGATCGATCCCGCCATAGGCGACGAAGCGCGGGTTCAGGCCGCGCAGCCGCAGCTCATAGCCGGCGGTGCCGCGCCGGTCGGTGAACACCACGGCGGCGATCACCAGCAGCAGCAGGACCAGGCCCCAGGTGATCGGCGTGCCCGGCACCAGCACCGGCAGCCGCGCCGCCTCCTCGACCCGGTAGGTCTCGGGCATGCCGGTCGCCGGGTCGCGCAGCGGGAACCGCGCCAGATAGGAGCTGACGCCCTGGGCCGGGTAGCTGAGCAGCAGGGTCGAGATCAGCAGCGGCACGCCGAACCGCACCTCGCCCCAGGCGGCCAGCGCGGCATAGGCGCCGGAGACGGCCATGGCCGCCAGGATCGCCGCCGCCAGCCGGACCTCGCCGGGGGCCGGCAGGTACAGCGCCACCACCGCCGCCACCAGCCCGCCCAGCACCAGCTGGCCGTCGCCGCCGAGATTGACCATGCCGCCGCGCAGCGGGATGGCGGCCACCAGTGTCATGCCGACCAGCGGCACAGCCCGGGCGATCGTCTCCGCCAGGTTCGGGCCGACCACCGCGCCGGCCAGGATCTCGCCATAGACCGCGACCGGGTCGTGCCCGGCGGCCAGGGTGATCAGCGCCCCGATCACCAGCCCGCCGAGGATCGCCCACAGCACGGAGGAGGTTGCGGCACCGCGCACCGCCCCGATGGCGGCGTTCATGCCGCGGCCCCCACCACCCCGGCCATCAGCAGGCCGAGGCCGGTCTCGGTGGCTTCGGCGCCCGGCATCTCGGCGATCACCCGGCCCTCATACATCACCAGCACCCGGTCGGAGAGGGCGAGGATCTCGCCGAGCTCAGCCGAGACCAGCAGCACGGCACGGCCCTTGTCGCGCTCCGCCACCAGTTGGCCATGGATGAACTCGATGGCGCCGACATCGACGCCGCGGGTCGGCTGCTCGGCGATCAGCACCGGCGCCTGATGGTCCAGTTCGCGCGCCACCACCACCTTCTGCAGGTTGCCGCCGGACAGGGTACCGACCGCCGTCGCCTCGCCCGGGATCTTGATGCCGAAGCGGGCGATCAGGCCGCGCGCCCGGTCGCGCATCGCCGCGCGGTCGAGCACGCCGCGGCGCGACAGCGGCAGCCGGCGGTGAAAGCCAATGGATAGATTATCGGTGGCGCTGGCGCGCAGCGCCGTGCCGGTGTGGGCCCGGTCCTCCGGCACATAGGCGATCCCGGCGGCGCGGCGGCCGGCCACCCCGGCGGCGGTGGCGTCGCGGCCATCGACCCGGATCGCCCCGCCATCCGCGGCCCGGAGCCCGGCCACGATCTCGATCAGCTCGGTCTGGCCGTTGCCGGCGACGCCGGCGATGCCGACGATCTCACCCGCCCGCACGGCGAAAGAGACGCCGTCGACCGCCGGCTTCCCGGGCGCCGCCAGAACCAATCCCTCGACCTCGAGCAGCGGCCGGCCCGGTTCGGCCGGCGCCTTGTCGACCTTCAGCGTCACGTTGCGGCCGGTCATGGCCCGGATGATCGCCTGCGGATCTGTCTCGGCGGTGACCATGCGGTCGGCCACCCGGCCGTCGCGCAGCACGGTGATGCGGTCGGTCACCGCCATCACCTCGTGGATCTTGTGGGTGACGAACAGGATGGTGCGCCCGTCCGCCGCCAGGCCGCGCATCACCTGGAACAGCCCGTCGCGCTCGCCCGGGGTCAGCACCGCCGTCGGCTCGTCCAGGATCAGGATGCGGGCGTCGCGGTACAGCGCCTTGAGGATCTCGATCCGCTGCTTGACCCCGACCGGCAGGGTACCGACCCGGGCGTCGGGGTCGATCGGCAGGCCGTGGCGCCGCGCCAGCTCCGAGACCCTCCGGCGGGCGGCGGCGCGGTCGATGAACGGACCGCGCCGCGGCTCGGCCCGATAGGCCACATTCTCCCAGACCGTCAGGCTGTCGAACAGCTTGAAGGCCTGGTGCACCATGCCGAGGCCGGCGGCGATGGCGTCGATCGGCGAGCGGAACGGCTGCGGCCGGCCGTCGATCACGATCTCGCCCTCATCCGGCTGCACCAGCCCGTACAGGATGCCCATCAGGGTCGACTTGCCGGCCCCGTTCTCGCCCATCACCGCATGGATCCCGCCGGCCTCGACCGACAGGTCGACCCGGTCGTTCGCCAGCACACCGGGGTAGTGCTTGACGATGCCGCGCATCTCCAGGAACGCCACGGCACCGCCCTCCCGGGACTTACTGGCCGGCCGTCAGCGGATCGGTCACCGTCACCGTGCCGGCGGCGATGGCGTCGCGCAGCTCCCGCACCTTGGTGATCACATCCGGGTGCCCGGCGATCAGGCATTTCGAGTTGGCGACGTCGTCGCCGAGCCCGGTCAGGGTGATGCCGCCCTCCTTCACGCCATAGGAGGTCAGCGGCGCCTGGGTGCCGGCCAGGATGCCCTTCACCGCCTCGACCAGGGCGACATCGACCTTCTTCTCGATGTTGTCGAGGACCACGCCCGGCGCCAGCGGGCACTGGTTGACGTCGACGCCGAAGACCAGGGTGCCCGGCGTCGCCTCGGCCGCCTTGAAGATGCCGCCATTGCCGCCGGAGGTCGCGGCCAGCACCCGGTCGGCGCCGTCACTGATCAGCGACACCGCCTGCTGCTGCGCCCGCACCGGGTCGGAGAACGGGTTGTCGCCGCCGACCCAGACCGTCGGGCTGACCACGATCTCGTCATTCACCGCCTTGGCGCCGGCGGCGAAGCCGTCGGTGAAGCGGTGCAGGAACGGGATGTCGAGCGCGCCGACCGAACCGATGGTGCCGCTTTCCGTCGTCAGCGCCGCCTCGGCGCCGGCCAGGTACGCGCCCTCATGCTCGCGGAACACGGCGCAGTAGACGTTCGGCATCGGCTTCTGGATGCACTGGTCGACGATCAGGAACTTGATGTCCGGGAACTTCGCCGCCGCATCCGGCACGATGTCGCCGAACTCGAAGCCGATCACGATCACCACCGCGGCGCCCTCGCGCGCCGCCGCCTCGACATTCTGGCGGCGGGTGGCGGGGTCGGTGCTCTCGTAGATCTTGGCCTCGCCGCCGATCGCGGCCGCGGCGTCCTCGGCCCCCTTCCGGCCGAGCTTGAGGAAGTCGTTCACCCCAAGCGGGTCGGGCGAGATGAAGACCAGCTTGCCGCCGGCCGCCTGGGCCGGCAGCGCGGCGCCGAGGATCGCGACAGCCGCCGCGATCGAACCGATGAGATGCCGCGGACGCCGATGTCTGTGCATGATCTTCCCCATGTCCCAAGAGTCCACCTTTGGCGGCTGCCGTTCGATTCGTCAATGCGCGCGGCGGACAGCCCCGCGACTCGGCACCAACCGGCTGGACAACGACAAGGAATTGCAATTTACTAAAATTGTATTTATCTGAATTGCCTTCCGCCTCCGGCTTGAATCCGGCTCTAATCGGCGGAGGACCGGCGTCCCAGCCGGGCGATTTTTCCGATCGGGAGATGGGACGTCATGAGCGGCAGATCTTCGACCGTCCGGCCGCTTCCCGATCCGGCGCCGTCCGCCTCGCCCGCGGGGACGACCGCCCCGGCTCGATGACCGCCCCCGCCTCTCCCTCCCTGGTCGCGCTCGAACGCGACACCCTGCAGGCCCTGGTCGACGGCGATCCGATCGAGACCATCCTGCGCGACGTGGCCCGGGTGGTGGGCCGGCTGCACGCCCCCTCCTCGAGTCCCGGGGCCGGCGTCGCCTTTCTGCGGCTCGACGAAAGCGGCGCCAGCCTGTCGCTGCTGGCGCAGAGCGGGCTGCAGGGCCCGGGGCTGGATGCGCTGGGAACGATCCGGGTCGGCCCCGCCGGCCCGCCGCCGGGGGTCGCCGCCTTCACCAACGCGCCGGCGGCCGGCCCGCTCGGCCCGCCCCAGCAGCCGATGGCGGCGATCGCCGAGCCGCTGACCGACGATGACGGGCGGATTGCCGGCGCCCTGGTGCTCGCCGGCCTGTCCCCTCCGGACGACATGCCGGAGGCGCTGCGGCAGACCGTCGGCCGGCTGTTCGCCCTGGCGCTGCGGCGCGACCGGCGCGACCGCGAGGTACAGGACCTGATCTACCGCGACCCGCTGACCGGCCTGCCCAACCGCCGCTGCTTCGAGGAGCGGCTGGCCGAGACCTTCGCCCGCGGGGTCGATGCCGCATCTCCGGTCTCGGTCCTATTCATGGACCTGGACGAGTTCAAGAAGGTTAACGATACCCTCGGCCATGAATTCGGCGATCTGCTGCTGGCCATCGTCGGCAGCCGGCTGCGCCGCGCCCTGTCGACCGACGCCTTCGTCGCCCGGCTGGGCGGCGACGAGTTCGGCGCCATCGTGGCCGCCGATGCCGGCACGGCGACGGCCGCCGCCGGCCGGATCACCCGGGCGCTGAAGGAGCCGGCGATGCTGCGCGGCTACCGTCTGCCGATCTATTGCAGCATCGGCATCGCCACCTGCCCCGACCATGAATCCGATCCGGCCCTGCTGAAGCGCCTGGCCGACATGGCGATGTACTACGCCAAGCAGTCCGCCACCGGCATCGCCTCGGCCGCCACGCCGGAGGTGCGCCGGGCGATGTCGATCTCGGCGGTGGAGTTCGACATCCCGGCGGCGCTGCAGTCGGACCAGATCGGGCTGGTGTTCCAGCCGCGGGTCAACCTGGTCAGCGGCCGGGTGACCGGGTTCGAGGCGCTGGCCCGCTGGAACCATCCCACGCTCGGCGTGCTGTCGCCGAGCCACTTCATTCCCTGGGTCGAGCGCCGCCCCGACCTGGCGGTGAAATACACCGAGTGGCTGCTGCGTTCGCTGACCGACACGCTGATCCGACTGCCGCGGGATGCGCTGGTGCCGATCTCGATCAACATCCCGGTCGCGGTGATGCAGTCCGACGCCGTGTTCACCGCCATGCTCGGCCGCATGGCTGAGGCGGGGCTGCCGCTGAGCCTGCTGCGGATCGAGATCGTCGAACGGGCCCTGACCCGGATGCCGGCCGAGGTCGAGGCGGTGGTGGAGCGTATGGTCGGGCTCGGCATCACCTTCGAGCTCGACGATTTCGGCAGCGGCGAGGCCAATCTGGCGGCGCTGTCGCGGCTGCCCTTCTCCGCCATCAAGATCGCCGGCGAGATCGTGCAGACCGTGGCGACCGAGCCGCGCTGCGAAAGGCTGATCGACGGCGTCGCCCGCTTCGCCGAGACCTTCGGCGTCTCGCTCTGCGCCGAGCATGTCGAGAGCCAGGCGCAATGGGACATCCTGCGGCGGCTGGGCGTCGAGCAGGGCCAGGGCTACCTGTTCGGCCAGGCCGTGCCCACCGCCGACGTGGTCGCGGCGGTGCGCACTGTCCACCGCGGCGCATAGCGCGGGGGATGGATCGATGGTAACGTTCACATCGGCCGTCGGGATCCCGATTGCCAACAGGTTGATTGTCTGCAATTGGTCGCCCGACGGAACGGGCGGGCCGTCGGCACGGGCAGGGATGCCGATCTCGGAGAGCGGAGCAGCAGCGGGAAATGCGTCATGTCGGAAGCCGCCGGATTCATCCTCGGGGAAAGCGGTCCTCATGATCCGGCGGGCAGCATGGCGTTGAGCGCTCGCGCCACCCCGATGAAGATCCTCCTCGTCGACGATGACGAGCTGTTCCTGGAATTCGCCGCGGCCATGCTGAGCGCCGACGGCGCCGCGGTCGAGACCTGCGCCAGCGCCGCCGAGGCCATCACCGCGCTCAACCTCGACGACGAGGGCAAGCCGGCGCGGGACTTCGACGCCGTGCTGATCGACATCGTGATGCCGGAGGTCTCGGGCACCGAACTGTGCTCGCTGATCCGGGGCCATGCCGGCTACAGCGCCCTGCCGGTGCTGATGATCAGCGCCACCCGCGACATGAGCCTGATCGACCAGGCGCTGACCGCCGGCGGCTCCTCCTACATCCAGAAGCCGATCCAGGCCGCGACCTTCGCCGACGAGATCCGGCAGAAGATCGCGGCGGCGCGGGGCTGACCAAAGGGCTGCCGCATCGCCCCTATCCGTCGAACCGGGCCGACGCCCGATAGGTCCCGAGCAGCGCCTGCCACCATTCGCCGTGGCGCTGCAGGAACACCGGGTCGGGGAAGTGATGCCGGGCGACATGGGCTTGCGGCACGCTGTCCCAGCCGCGGTGCTCGACGGTCACGCGGGTCTGGTCGTCGACCGGCTCGAACCGGACCTCGACCTCGGTGGCCTGGTCGGGCGTGAAGCTGGCCTGCCGCCAGGAGAACACCAGGCGGCTGCCCGGCTCCCACGCCCAGATCCGGCCGATCTCGAAGATCCGCCCGTCCGGATAGGTCTCGGTGAACCGGCCGCCGAGCCCGGGCTCGAAGCCCAGCGTCCCGGCCGGGCCCGGGCTGAACTCGAACAGCGGGTTCGGCTTCCACCACAGGGCGATGTCGCGGACGAAGGCGGTGAAGGCCCGCTCCGGCGTCGCCGCGACGCGCAGTGAGACGAGGATGCGCGAGGTCATTCCGGTCGCTCCAGATGCGCCTTGAACGCGGCGAGTTGATCGGCCCACAGCCGCTCGGTCTCGCCCAGCCAGGCTTTCAGATCGGCCATCGGTTCCGGCCTCAGGCTGTAGATGCGGACACGGGCATCGAACTCGGGATGCGCCTCCTCGACCAGCCCGCCCGCCTTCAGCGTGCGCAGGTGCCGGCTGAGCGCCGGCGGGTTGAGGCCCAGCGCCTCCGCCAGCTCCCCCGCCCGCCGCGGCCGCTCGCGCAGCAGCTCGACCACCCGCCGGCGATGCGGGTCGGCAAGCGCCGCCAGAGTCTGGTCGAGCGCGCCGGCCGTCCTCACATCCAGCCTTCGATCTTCAGCCCCGAGGCCTGCTCCGCCTCCTCGCGTGAGACCTGGCGGACGGTCTGGCTGAAGGTCCAGAGATGGCCCTCCGGATCGCGCGCGCGGTAGCTGCGGTCGCCATAGAACTGGTCGACCGGGTCCTGCGGGATCACCGCGCCGGCCGCCCTCGCCCGGGCGCAGTGCTCGTCGATTCCACGATCAAGGTAAACGTGGATCGACTGGGTGTTCTTGCCGCCGACCGAGGCCGGGCTGGCGACCGAGTCCGTCCATTCGGGCCCGACATAGATCAGGCCGTCGCCGACCCGCATCTCGGAATGGGCGAGGTTCCCGTCCTGGTCGGTGATCACCATGCTGCGCTCGAAGCCGAAGGCCTTCTCCAGCCAGTCGAGGGCAGCCTTGGGGTCCTTGTAGAAGACGCTCGGCGTCAGCGCCGGGCGCGAGGCAGATCCGGCCATGGCTCATCTCCTTCACTCAATACGCAATATTTAACGACAGAGAGAAATATCAAGTCAAGCCCTTCCCTGCATCGGGTGGTCCGGAACGAGGGGCAGGCGGGGTCCGCAGCGCGAACCCGGCCCACCCCGTCGGCTACTTGATCGCCTGCGCCTTCTCGGCGAAGCGCGGGTCCCAGGTCTTCGACAGGTCGACCTGGGCGTCCTTCAGCTCCGGGCTGAAGCGGTGCAGGATGTCGAGCGCGGTCTGCATCCCCTCCGGCTTGATCAGCCCGTCGCGGGAGTACATCGGCAGCGAGGCCTTCACCGCCGCGACATAGAGGTCGCGGTCGCCCAGCAGATACTCCTCCGGCACCACCGCCGCCACGTCCTCCGGCGTCGCCGTGGCCAGCCAGCGCAGCGACTTCATGAAGGCGTTGACCAGCGCCTGCGTCGTCTCCGGATTCTCCTCGATGAAGTCTTCCTTGGCATAGAGTACGGCGGCCGGCACCGGGCCGCCGAACACCGCGGTCACCCCCTCCTCCGTCCGGGTGTCGACCAGGACGGCGGCGGCGCCGCTGGACTGCAGCTTCGAGATCACCGGGTCGAGATTGGCCATGGCGTCGATCTCGCCATGCTGCATCGCCGCGACCGCGCTGGGCCCGCCGCCGACCGAGACGAAGGACACGTCGTCCGGCGTCAGCCCCTCCTTGGCCAGGAGCGCGTTGACGAAGAAATTGGTCGAGGAGCCGGGGGCGGTGACGCCGATCTTGCGGCCCTTGAGGTCGGCCACCGACTTGATCTCGCCGGCCAGCGACTGGCGCACCACCAGGACGATGCCGGGGAAGCGGCCGAGCTCGAGCAGCGCCCGGATGTCCTGGCCCTTGGCCTGCATCAGGATGGTGTGCTCATAGGCGCCGGTGGTGACGTCGGTCGACCCGCCGATCATCGCCTGCAGGCTCTTGGCGCCGCCGGCGAAGTCGCTGATCTCGACCTCCAGCCCCTCCTCCTGGAAGAAGCCCTTCTTCTCGGCGACGGTCAGCGGCAGGTAGTACAGCAGCGGCTTGCCGCCGACGCCGATACTGATGTGCGTCTTCTCCGGCGCCGCCATGGCCGGCACCGCCAGCGCCAGACCGAGGATCAGCGCCATCCCGCGCAGCAGGGTCTTCATCCGTTTCCTCCTGTCATCCCTGGGCCGAGGCGCTGCCCGCGCTCTCCGGCCGCCAGACCAGAAGCCGCCGCTCGATCACCGAGACGACGGCGTCGATCGCCACCACGAAGGCCGCCAGCACCAGCATGCCGGAGAACACGCCGACCACGTCGAACACGCCCTCGGCCTGGGCGATGCGGTAGCCGAGCCCGGCGGTGGCGCCGAGATACTCGCCGACCACGGCGCCGACCAGGGCGAAGCCAACCGAGGTGTGCAGGCTGGAGAACACCCAGGACAGCGCCGAGGGCATATAGACATGGCGCAGCAGCTGCCGGTCGCTCATCCCCAGCATGCGGGCATTGGCCAGGATGGTCGGGCTGACCTCGCGCACGCCCTGGTAGACGTTGAAGAAGACGATGAAGAACACCAGCGAGACACCGAGCGCCACCTTCGACCAGATGCCGAGGCCGAACCACAGGGCGAAGATCGGCGCCAGCACCACCCGGGGCAGCGCGTTGGCGGCCTTGATGTAGGGGTCGAACACCGCCGCGGCCATGGCCCGCCGGGCGAACCAGAAGCCCAAGGCCACACCGGCGGAAGAGCCGATGGCGAAGGCCAGCACCGTCTCCAAGAGGGTGACGCCGAGATGGCGCCAGATCACGCCCGAGGCGAAGTCCTTCCAGGTCCGCTCGATCACGCCGAGCGGCGTGGCGAAGAAGAACGGGTCGAGGATCTTGGTCGCCGTCAGCACGTGCCAGGCCAGGAGGCAGATCACCGCCACCGCGATCTGCCAGAACAGGATGCGGCCACGCTCAGACGACATCGCCATAGGTCTTCATCACCTCGTCCTTCAGCGCCGCCCAGATCGCCCGGTGCAGGCCCGTGAACTCCGGGTCGTGCCGGGATTCGGCCAGTTCGCGCGGCCGGGCCAGCCCGACCCTGTGGTCGGCGATGATCCGCGCCTGCGGCCCGGCCGACAGCACCACCACCCGGTCGGCCAGAGCGATCGCCTCCTCCAGGTCGTGGGTCACGAACAGCACCGCCTTGCGCTCGGCCGACCACAGCGACAGCAGCAGGTCGCCCATCACGATCCGGGTCTGGGCGTCGAGCGGACCGAAGGGCTCGTCCATCAGCAGGAGTTTCGGCTCCAGGATCAGCATCTGGGCCAGGGCGACGCGCTTCTTCTGGCCGCCGGACAGCTGGTGCGGATAGCGGTCGCCCATCGACGTCAGCCCGACCCGCTTCAGCCACGCTTGCGCCCGATCCCGCGCCTCGGCCGTCGCCACGCCGCGCACCGAGAGGCCGACGGCGACATTGTCGCGCGCGGTCTTCCACGGCATCAGGGAGTCGGCCTGGAACAGGTAGCCGGCGTCGCGGTTCAGCCCCTGCAGCGCCCGGCCGAACACGGTACAGCCGCCGGACGCCGCCGGCACCAGCCCGGCGGCAACGTTCAGCAGGGTCGACTTGCCGCAGCCGGTCGGGCCGACGATGGCGGTGAACTCGCCGTCCGCCACCACCAGGTCGGTCTCGCCCAGCGCGACATAGCGCCCGCCGCCCTTCAGCGGATAGGCGACGGAAATCCCGGAAAACGCGATGGCCGGCGGGGCCTCTCCGCTGCGTGCCGCCTCGGCGACTCTCTGCACTCCTGGCTTCCCCCGGATGATCGGCCCTGGGCGGGCCTCTTGGGACTCAGGCGGCAAGTCTGTCCCAGATCCGGCCCGGCTTTCCAGTCAAACGCGCTCGACAATCGCGATATGTCCGATCAATTTGGGTTCTCCGCCGCGAAGCCGACACGGACCGACGATGAAAGCGATCCTCTGCGAGACGCCCGAGACCCTGCGCCTGATCGACCGGCCGGAGCCGCAGCGCCGCCCGGGCGAGGTGCTGGTACGAATCCGCCGGGTCGGAATCTGCGGCACCGACTATCACATCTACAAGGGCAACCAGCCCTATTTCGAGTATCCGCGCGTGATCGGCCACGAGCTCGGCGCCGAGGTGGTGGAGGCCGATGCCGGCAGCGCCTTCCGCCCGGGCCAGGTCGTCGCCATCCAGCCCTATCTGCACTGCGGCAGCTGCGGCGCCTGCCGCCGCGGCCGCACCAATTGCTGCAGGACCCTGTCGGTGCTGGGCGTGCACCGCGACGGGGGCCTGTGCGAATTCCTGTCGGTGCCGGAGCAGAACATCGTGCCGGCCGAGGGGCTGGGCCTGGACCAGGCGGCGATGGTCGAGTTCCTGGCGATCGGCGCGCACGGCATCCGCCGCGGCGCGCCCGGGACCGGCGACCGCGTGCTGGTGGTCGGCGCCGGGCCGATCGGTATCGCCGCGACCATCTTCGCCAGGCTGCGCGGCGCCCATGTCAGCGTGCTGGACCTCAATCCGGGCCGCCTCGCCTTCAGCCGCGACGTGCTGCAGGCCGATGCGGTGTTCGAGGGCGGCGGCGATATCGACGACCGGCTGAAGCAGGCGACCGACGGCGACTTCTTCGACCTGGTGGTGGACGCCACCGGCAGCCCGGCGGCGATGCGCAAGGGCTTCTCCTACGTCGCCCATGCCGGCGCCTATGTCCTGCTGGGCATCGTCCTCGGCGAGATCGGCTTCTCCGACCCCGAGTTCCACAAGCGCGAGACCACGCTGCTGGCCAGCCGCAACGCCACGCGCGAGGATTTCGAGCATGTACTGGCGTCGATGCGGGCCGGGCATGTGCCGACCGCGGCGCTGGCCAGCCATCGCGGCGGCCTCGCCGAGGTGCCGACTCTGGTGCCGGGCTGGAGCCGCCCGGAGGCCGGGGTGATCAAGGCGCTGGTCGAGGTCTAGCCGAACCGCGCCATCGGCACCTGGGCGGAAGCTGCAGCCGACGGTGCCGAGACCACCACCCGCTTCGCCTCCATGGCGACGACGTGCCCGAGCCCGCGGCGGATCTCCTCCGCCTCGCAGCCGGTCAGCGGCGTGACCGGCATCGGCCCGGTGAAAACCGCCGCCCGACGGTCGGGCGGCAGCTCGAGATAGTTCAGCGCTGAAATGGCGCCTTCCGGAATGCCGCGACGCAGGAAGTCATACCCACGGCGCAGAAAATGAACCTCCCAATGATCCAGCACGACGTCGAGCTTCTGCAAATACCGCTCGGCCAACGAAGCCGAAAAGAGATCATAATAACTGGATATTCCTTGACACATGCGACCGCCCTCGGCTGTTCCGGCCACCCCCCGGCCGACGCCATCATTGACGGCGACCGTGAATTGTTCGTGAACCCTGATGCGGACAGGACGGCTGCTGTCATCACGCCGTCCTGCCGGCACCGGATGCCGGGGGGGCGGTCAGGCCGCCGTGGCGGTCATGACGCCGTCCTGCGATCCGCGCTTCTTGGCGCGGCGCAGGCGCAGCCGCACGGTTCCGGCGTCGCCGCTGTCCTGCCGCGCGACCCGCAGCACGTAGAGATGGTCGGCCTGGGCCTGGAAGGTCAGCGGACCGTCGCCGGGCCTGTGCTGCAGCGTCGCCATGACCCGCCGGCCGAGCGGCGGGGCCGGACGGCGCACCAGCACCGACACGTCGATCGTGGTGCCGTTGCGGTCGATCGCATCGACCTCGATCTCCACCGAGCCCTTGCCGAAATACTGCGGGCCGGTGACGTGGTCGGTGCCGCTGCGATGCGGCTTCAGCTCCTGCCAGTCGGCCCAGAGCCGCCGCGTCAGCATCTCGGCCTCGCGCCACAGCCGGGCCTTGGTCTCGGCGAAGCCCCGCACCTCCGGCCGGACCTTGGGTGCCGCATCGTCCTTCCGCAGCACCGCCAGGTTGGCGACGTTGATCGTGCCGCGCCGCCAGGCGACCACGGCATGAAGCTGCCCGTCGGCCGCGGCGCAGCCGAAATCCTCGAGCGACTCCAGGCCCGGCCTGTTGAAGTGGTGCTCCCGCACCGCGCAGTCGAACACCGGCTGGGGCCGCAGCTTCGAGGCGTGCAGCAGATCGACAAAGTGCTCGGGGTGGAAATAGTAGTTGTTGGGGATCCGGTGGCTTTCGCTGCCGTAGGACACCACCGTGGTGAAGGCGTAGACGCCGCCCGGCTTCAGCACGCGGTGCACCTCATCGAGATGGCGGATGAAATCCGCGTCCTCGCCGATATGCTCGAACGACCCGGTCGACCAGGCGAAGTCGAAACTGTTATCCGGGAACTCGATGTTCCGCATGTCCATGCGCAACGCCCGGATCCGGCCGTCCGGCACCGGCCAGGGCGCATGGGCCAGCACCAGGTCCTGCGGATTGTCGGTCCGCACCCCGACCCAGCGGCTGTCGGCTTGGTACAGGTCGGTGACGACGACATGGGCGACCTGATCCGCGAAGGCGAAGATCAGGCGTTCGGTGCCGGCCCCGAGCGCCAGCCCCCGCGCCCCGTCATGGAGCTTTCCCGCCCGGTGCAGGGCCAGGAAGATCATCGCGAATTCCCAGGTCCGGCGGGACACGCCCGGCACCACCTTCAGGTGGCGGCGCACCACATGATCCACGGCGGGATCGAACCAGTCATAGATATCGCTGACCTTCTGCAGATTGTCGATTCGAGTATCGGGAATACTATCAATGGCAGTCATCTGTCCACGCCCTCCCTCGTTTCTGAAATGACAGCGCTATTGAAGCGATCGAGGAGGGCTTAGGTTCCCGTCTGGCCAAGAAACTCCATATATCTGCAATATCCAAAGATTTTCCTGGATTTTATACTTATTCGATCAAGGCGCCATCGGTGGTTCTTTTTCGGTCGGGCGAAACGGCCGGGTCCGCAGGTCGAGGCGCCGCTTCAGCCGCCGGATCTCCTCCTGCAGCCGCGCATTCTCGCTGCGCAGCTGCCGCATCCGCGAATCCGCGGCGGCGAGCCGGTCGGTGAGCGGATCCATCGATTGCGAGCGGACCGGCCGCGACACCCGGGCCGGCGCCAGCAGGTCCGACCAGCTCCAGCCGCTGCCGCGCACCAGCCTGTCCGCCGCCAGGGCCGCCGCCGCCCGCTCGCCGTCATGGTCGGAGCCGAGCATTCCCAGGATCCGGATCAGCCGAGTCAGGTCGCCCTTGCGCATCCCGCCAGTCCCCCCTTACCGCCTCAGGCCCGAAAGATGGCGGCCGCGCCGACGGCGGCAAGCCTGCGCCCTGCCGGATCTGGCCTGCGGCTTCTCGGCTGGTCGGCCGCGGCCGGATTTGCTATGGTTCGATCATCGCAAAGGCAGCGGGCCGCACCGGGATACCGGCGCGGCCCGTTCCGTTTGCGCGGCGGGCCCGGGACCGCTTGCAGCAGACCGGCCCTGCCCGCACCATGGCGGCAGGAAACGCCGGACCGGACACCGATGAGCGAGACGCGCCGCCGCCTGGAGACCGCGAAGACCCGTCCACGGGCGCCGGACTCGGATTCGGCCGACAGCCCCGTCGACCCCGAGCAGCAGCAGCAGATCCGCATCGCCTGGGCCTATTTCGTCGAGGGCCTGACCCAGGCCGAGATCGCCGAGCGGCTGGGGCTGACCCGCCTGCGGGTCAACCGGATTCTGCAGATCTGCCGCGAGGCCGGGCTGATCCAGATCCGCATCCAGTCCCCCCTCGCCTCCTGCGTGGCGCTGGAACGGGCGCTGATCCGCCGCTACGGGCTGCGCGACGCGGTGGTGGTGCCGACGCCGCGCGACGAGGACAAGATCCGCGCCGCCATCGGCGTCGCCCTCGGCGGCTATGTCGAGAACGCCGTGCATGACGGCATGCTGGTCGGCATCGGCTGGGGCCTGACCCTGCGGCTCGGCCTGCAGTCGATCCGGCGGCGGCGGATGACCGACCTGTCGGTGGTCTCGCTGATCGGCAGCATGACCCGCGGCTCAGGCGAGAACACCTTCGAGATCGTCTCGCGCTTCGCCGACCTGCACGATGCCGACCGCTTCTACCTCGCCGCCCCGGTCTATGCCGATGACGAGGCCCAGCGCGACAGCCTGCTCGGCCGCGGCGTGCTGCGCGACATCTACGACAAGGCGAAATCGGCCGACATGGCGCTGATCAGCGTCGGCAACGTCTCCGATCACAACCTGATGCTGGCGCTCGGCGTCGTCGACCGCGAGGCCGCGGCGCTGCGGGCGGCCGGCGCCGTCGGCGACGTGCTGGGCAACTGGCTGGACGCCGAGGGCCGGCCGGTCGAGCACCCGCTGAACCGGCGCATGGTGGCGCTGTCGCTCGACGACCTGGCCCGGATCCCGACCGTGGTGCTGGCCTCGGGCGGCGGCTACAAGTTCGAGATCATCCGCGCCGCCCTGCGCCGCCGCTGCGTCAACGTGCTGATCACCGACGAGAAGCTGGCGGAACGGCTTGCGGAAGACCGCGAAGGCTGAAGAGACCGTCTGGAAATGCGCTGGTATGAGTCGGCTGGGGGTGGTTTTGAGAACCGGCGCGCAGCGGACGTTTGGGTCCGTGAGCACCGGAAGCGGAAAAACCGCCATCAGACGGCCATACCAGTAGCATTTGCGGACGGTCTCTGAGATGACTCGGCTCCGCACCGGCGCCGACCGCGGCGCCCCTCTCCGGATCGCGGGCTGACACCATGGATTTCCAAGGCAGGCACTTCCTCTCGACGCGCGAGCTGACCCTCGACTCGCTCGCCGCGGTGTTCCGCGTCGCCGACCTCCTCATCCCGGTCGCCCAGGGCCGCGCCACCACGCGGGTGCTGGAGGGGGCGGTGCTGGGCAGCCTGTTCTTCGAGGCGTCGACCCGCACCCGGCTGAGCTTCGAGGCCGCCTTCCAGCGCCTCGGCGGCGCGGTGGTCAACACCACCGGCTTCACCTTCTCCTCGATCGCCAAGGGCGAGTCGATCTACGACACCGCCCGGGTGGTCGCCGGCTATGTCGACACGGTGGTGATGCGCCATCCGGAGGAGCGGGCGATCCACGAATTCGCTGCCGCCACCCACATCCCGGTGATCAACGGCGGCAACGGCGCCGGCGAGCACCCGACCCAGGCGCTGCTCGACATCTACACCATCGAGAAGGAGTTCGCGCGCATCGGCCGGCCGGTCGACGGCGCCCGCATCGCCCTGGTCGGCGACCTGAAATACGGCCGCACCGTGCATTCGCTGATCCACATCCTGTCGCTCTACCAGGGCCTGACCCTGAGCCTGGTCTCACCCGAGCCGCTGCGGATGCCGGCCGAGCTGGTCGAGCACGCCCGCAGCCGCGGCCACACGGTCGAGGAGCATGACGAGGTAACGCGCGGCGTCGCCAAGGCCGACCTGATCTATGCCACAAGGGTGCAGAAGGAGCGCTTCGCCGAGGGCGAGCTGTCGGCCGACTTCGCGCCCGACTTCCAGATCAGCCTCGGCATCCTCAACGCCCACGGCATGCCGCACACGGTGGTGATGCACCCGCTGCCGCGCGACAGCCGGCCGGGCGCCAACGACCTGGCGCAGGATCTGAACACCGATCCGCGGCTGGCGATCTTCCGCCAGACCGACAACGGCGTGCCGGTGCGCATGGCGCTGTTCGCCCTGACCCTCGGCGTGGCCGACGGCATCGAAAAGACCTTCCAGCCGGCCCGCTGGTGGCGCCCAGAGCGGATCGGCCCGGACGACGCCGAGTTCTACCGGCCGGGGAAGAGCTGAGCGGGATCTTGTCGTGCCGCATGGTGATGATATATGGTATCGATATCATATATGAGAAACTGCCATGCGCACCCTTGTCGACATTCCCGATGAGCAGCTTGAGCAATTGACGGAGATCAGCACCCGGGAGAACACCTCCAGGGCGGCCATCATCCGTGAGGCGATCGCCGGCTATCTTGCGAAGCGGCGCAAGGTCGGCGCAAAGGACGCCTTCGGCCTCTGGCGTCGCGAGGGTCAGGACGTCGTGGACGGCGTCGAATACCAGAAGGCCCTGCGCGGCGAATGGTGAGCGCCGTCTTCGACACCAACATCCTGATCGACTACCTGAGCGGCAATCCCGATGCCCGCGACGAGTTGGACCGGTATGCGGACAAGGCGATCAGCGTCGTCACCTGGATGGAGGTGATGGTGGGAACCTCCCCGGCAACAGAGCAGGCGACCAGAGACTTTCTTCGCGGCTTCGCTCTGATCGAGCTGGACGACGGTGTCGCCGAAGAGGCGGTGACGCTCCGCAAAGCGCATCGCATCAAGCTGCCGGATGCGATCGTCTGGGCGTCCGCCCGACGCCGCTCGGCCCTGCTGGTGACCCGCAACAGCAAGGACTTCCCCGTGGGCGACCCCGGCATCCGGATGCCCTATTCGGTCTGACGCCCCTACTTCACCGCCCCCATGGTCAGGCCGCGCACCAACTGGCGTGACACGATCAGGGCGAAGACGATCACGGGCAGCACGATCAGCGTGCCGGTGGCCATGATCTGGCCCCAGGGCAGGTCGTAGCCGCTCATGAAGCTGGTCGCCGCCACCGGCGCGGTGCGGGTGGCGCTGCGCGTCAGGACAAGGGCGTAGAGCAGCTCGTTCCAGGAGAAGATGAAGGAGAAGATGGCCGAGACGGCGACGCCCGGCGCCGCCAGCGGCAGGGCGATGCGCCAGAACACGGTGAAGCGCGAGGCGCCGTCGATCCGCGCCGCGTCGTCCAGGTCGCGCGGGATGCCGCGGAACTGGTCGGCGCAGATCCACACCACGATCGGCAGGTTGAAGGTCAGGTACAGCAGAATCAGCACCAGATGGGTGTCGATCAGGTTCAGGTTGCGGGCCAGCAGGAAGATCGGCAGCGCCAGCACGATCGGGCTGACCATGCGGTTGGTGATGAACCAGAACCACAGGTCGGACTTGCCGCGGAACTCGAACCGCGCCAGGGCGTAGGCCGCCGGGGTGCCGAGCAGGATCGCCAGCGCCGTGGTCGAGACCGCGACGATGATCGAGTTCAGCAGGCTGGGGCCGACATCCTTCGGGCCCAGCACCATGCGGTAATGGTCCAGCGTCGGCTCGAACAGCCAGGCGGGCGGCGAGGCCAGCGCCACCGCCTGGTCCTTCAGGCTGGTCGTCACCATCCAGTAGAACGGGAAGACGCAGACCAGCGCGATCGCGATCAGCGCGATCGCATGCCAGGGCGAGACCCGGATGCGGGCCCGCGCCGGCCGCGCCTCGGCCCGCGCCGCTGCCGTCGCGGCGACCATCACTCGACCTCCTGGTAAACGAGGCGGATATACATCCGCGACAGCACGATGGTGAGGACCAGGAGCAGGATCGCCTGGGCCGAGGCGACGCCCTGGTCGAAGACCCGGAAGCCGATGCGCTGGATGGTGATCGAGATCAGCTCGGTCGCCGCGCCCGGGCCGCCGCGGGTCATCGTGAAGATCATGTCGAACAGCTTCAGCGTGTCGGCCGTGCGCAGGATCAGGACGGCGGTGATGCCGGGCAGCAGGAAGGGCAGTTGGACATGGCGCAGGATGTGCCGGAACCGCCGCGTCTCCAGCCGCGCCGCCTCCTCGATCTCGGGCGGCACCATGGTCAGCCCGGCCAGCAGCACCAGGGCGCAGAACGGCGTCCACTGCCAGATGTCCATCAGCGCGATCGAGACGAAGGCGAAGGTCGGGTCGCCCAGCCATTCGACCGGGCCGATCCCGACCAGGCCGAGGAACCAGTTCACCACGCCGAAGTCGCGGTTGAAGATCAGCCGGCCGATCAGCCCGACCACGGCATAGGTCGTGGCCATCGGGATCACCAGGCTGAGCCTCGCCAGGGTCTTCAGCAGCGGCAGCCCCGGCTTGTGCAGCAAGAGGGCGACGGCGAGGCCGAGCAACAGCTCCGCCGGCAGCACGATGGCCAGGAACACCAGGGTTCGGCCGAGCGCGTCCCAGAAGGTCGGGTCGGTCAGCACCGACAGGTAGTTGCCGAGGCCGACGAAGGGCGTCCCCTCGCGCGGGATCTTCGGCAGGATCACCTGGTGCAGCGAGTTCCACAGCGCATAGAGCATCGGGAAGATGCCGATCGCGAACAGGGCGATCACGGCCGGGGCGAGGAACCAGACCGGGGTCCAGCGGCTGTCGAGACGGTGCGCCATGCGGGGTCTACTCGAGATTGGTGTGCCGCGCCCGCATCGCCTCGGGCGCGATGCCGAGCCGGTCGCGCAGCTGCAGCACGACCAGCTCGAACAGCAGGAACTGCGCGCCCTCGTACAGGCTGCCCATCGGCAGCACCGAGGCGACGGCCGGGCCAGTGTCGTTCGCCATGGTCTGGGCCGGCAGCACGAAGACAGTGTCGGCAAGGCTTGCGGCGCTGCCCTGGGGCTGGGCCGTGAACAGGAGGGTGCGCGCCCCGGCATCGCGGGCGATGCGCATCAGCCCGTCGATGGTGGCGAAGCCGCCCGGCCCGGCGCTGACCGCCAGCAGGTCGCCCGGCCCGACCGGCGGCGCCGACATGTCGCCGACGACATGGGCGTCGAGGCCGAGATGGTACAGGCGCATGGCCAGCGCCCGCATCATCAGCCCCTCGCGGCCGACGCCGTGGCAGACGATGCGGCGGGCACCGGCCAGGGCGTCGAGCACCGGATCGATGGCAGTGGGAGCAATCCGGCGGAAGACGCCGCGGATCTCGTCCAGCGCCCCGTCCGCCAGGGCGCCCAGGCTGTCGGTCATGGGATGGTCTCCGAAATCGACACACGGATGGGCCGGTGCCCGCCCCCTCACCCTCCCACGGCTTCGCCGCGGGTCCCTCCCTCTCCCCGAGGAGAGGGATTCATCTCTCCCTCGGGTGAGGGGGTGGCTCCGGCCTCTCAGGCTGAGAGCTTACTGCAGCTTCTCCTTCTTGCCGTCGTAGTAGCCGGCCTTCTGCAGCACCGCCTCCATGCGCTCGCCGATCTTCTGGGCGCCGGATTCGGTGGTCTCCTCGCCCAGCATGATCTTGGTGCCGAACTCGGCGACGATCTCGGAGATCGCCGGCCATTCCGGGAAGCGCGGCCGGAACGACGGCACGCCGCCCTGCCAGGACGCCACCGTCGGCTCGACGAAGGCGTATTTCGCCTTGATCGCCGGATCGTCATAGATCGCGGTGCGGCCGGAGACGCCGCCGGCCTCGACATAGGGCTTGGCCATCGCCTCCGACGTCACCCACTGGATGAACAGCCAGGACGCCTTCTGCTCCGCCTCGCTGGCCTGCGACGCGACGCCGAGCGAGAAGCCGCCCAGCGCCGGCTTCAGCCCGGCCTCGCCCTTCGGCTCGGTGGCGACGCCCAGGCAGTCGCCCAGCTTCGAGGTCGCCGGGTCGACCAGCGTCGAATAGAAGGACGACCATTCGGTGATCATCGCCACCTGGCCCTGGGCCAGGGCGTTGACCGATTCCGCATGGTCGTAGTCGACGATGCCGGGCGGCATGATCTTCATCAGATCCTGCCGGAACGTCAGCCCCTTCTGCGACTCCGCGGAGGTGAGATTGGACTTGAAGTCGGCGTTCAGCAGCGACCCGCCGAAGGGCCACAGCACGCGCATGAAGCTGTCGGCCGACTGGGTCTCGCCGCGGCGCGACTGCAGGGCGTAGGCGTACTTCCCATCATGGGTCAGCTTCGGCCCGTAAGTGTTGAGCAGCTCGTCCCAGGTCGCCGGCGGCTTGTCGAAGCCGGCGTCCTTGAGCATGCACTTGTTGTAGAACAGCAGGCCGGAATAGTTGTCGAAGGGCAGGCCGTACAGCTCCTTGTTCCAGGTGCCGAAGCTCTCCAGCAGGATCGGGAAGAAGCCCTTCAGGTTCAGCGCCGGGTCGGCCAGGGCCGGGTCGTCGGTGAATTTCTTCAGCGGCACCAGCCAGCCGCTGTCGGCGTATTCGCCGATCCAGACGACATCGGTCAGGACCACGTCGATCTCGCCGCCGGCCGTGAAATCAAGGACTTCGCGCTCGCGGCTGTTCTCATAGGGCAGGATTTCGTATTCAACCTTGATCCCGGTCTCCTGCTCGAACTGCGGCAGCAGCTGGATCGCGGCGCGATAGCCCGGCCGGTCGAGGAAGATCGCCTTGATGGTGGTGCCCTTATAGGGCTCCGCCGCCTCCTTCAGGCTCCAGGCCATGGCCTGGCCGGCGGTCAGCAGCGCAGCGATCGCGGCGCCGGAAAACAGAAGCTTCTTCATTGGGTTCGCCTCCCTTTCTGACACGTCATGCCCGGCCGCTCCCGCCTTTTGGCGAAAGCTTCGGCCGAACCACTCATAAACATTTGTATCTCGTTAGATACAATCGTCCAGCGATCGCTCGGGTGTCAAGCGGGTGGCTACCGCCGCAGCACTCTGCGGCAGGCGCCGAGCCGGGATTGCCAGCCCTCGCGCTCCAGCTCCGGCACCGGCTCCTCCGATTCCGGAAAGCCGAGGCAGAGATAGCCGATCAGATGCCAGTCCGCGGGCACGTCGAGCAGCGCCGCCACCGCCTGCGGCTCCAGGATCGAGACCCAGCCCAGCCCGACGCCCTCGATTCGGGCGGCCAGCCACAGCGTGTGGATGGCGGTGACCGCGGAATGGTCCAGCGTCTCCGGCATGGTCTGCCGCCCCAGCCCATGCCCCTGCCCGGTCGACCGGTCGCAGAACACCGCGAGTTGCACCGGCGCCTCCTGCAGCCCGGCCAGCTTCAGCCGGCGGTAATGGGCGGCGCGCTCGCCCTCATAGCCGGACGCGGCGTCGGCGTTGCAGCGGCTGAAGACGGACCGCACCGCCGCCCGCCGCATTTCGTCCTCGACCAGGACGAAGCGCCAGGGCTGGCTGTTGCCGACCGAGGGGGCCAGGCAGGCGAGGTCGAGCAGCCGGTCGAGCAGCCCCGGCGGCAGCGGGTCGCGGCGGAAGCGGCGGACGTCGCGGCGCCAGCGCAGCAGCTCGGCGAAGCGGTCGCGGAACTCGGGCGGAAAGTCGGGGCTGGCCATGGCGTCCTCCGGGCGGCGGCGCCCCAGCTATAGCCGCTCGGTCAGGGGCCGGGGAACAGCGTGTCGATGCGGTCCGTCGCCCAATAGGCGAGCAGGCCGACCCATTCGTGCAGCGCGATGTTCAGCACCGCCATCTGCTCGACCAGATTGGACCTGGGCAACAGCTGCGGCGGCAGGCCGTAATAGTCGACCGGCCAGGGCACCACCTTCCAGCCGGCCTTGGCGAACAGGCCCATCGACCGTGGCATGTGATACGCACTGGTCACCACCACCCAGTGCTGCCCGGCTTGCGGCTGCACCAGCTGCTTCAGCAGCCAGACGGTCTCGTCGGTGTTGCGGGCCTGTCCTTCCAGGATCATCCGCTGTTCCGGCAGACCGGCCATCATCATGGCGTCGCGGAAGATGTCCGATTGCGGCGGGATGCCGTTCCACGGATCGCCGAGCCCGCCGGAGAACACCACCGGCGTGTCGGGGTAGCGGCGAGCCAGATCGAGGGCGGCGAACAGCCGCTCGGCAGTGTTGTTCAGCGACGGCTCGCCACGCGCGCCGGACATCCTGTTCTCCTCGGCCCCGCCGAGGACGATGATCCCGTCCAGCGTCGCCGGCAGCCGGTCCGGCTTCTGGAAGCGGTTCTCCAGCGGCAGCATCAGCAGATCGCCGACCGGCAGCAGGCAGATCGCGGTGAAGCCGATGGTCGCGGCGATCGCCAGGCGCCGCGCCAGGCGCCGCGCCAAGCGCCGCGAGCGGAACAGGAATCCGGCCGCCGCCGCCAGCAGCACCAGCAGCAAGACGCCGAGCGGCTGGATGAAGAACCAGATCAGTTTCGACAGGAAGAAGAACACGGCCCACCCACCCAGTGCCCACTCCGAGGAATGGCGGATTGCGGCCGAAGATGCAACCCGCGGGGCCATGCGCGGGTTGACGCGGAGGCGCCGCGTCCGCACATGGGCTAGGCTATACGTCCCAAGCCGACCGGAGTGCGCCGTCCGTTCATGGAGCTGTTCCCCACCGACCTTCTCGATCGGGCCGGCGAGCTGTTCGACCGTCGCATCCGCCTCGGCGTCACCGGGCTGAGCCGTGCCGGCAAGTCCGTGTTCATCGCCGCGCTGGTGCATGGGCTGACCGATCCGCGGCGCTTCGGGCTGCTCGACGCCGTGGCCGAGGACCGGCTGCGCGCGGCGGTGCTGCGGCCGCAGCCGCATCTCGAGCTGCCGCGCTTCGCCTATGAGGAGGCGGTGGCGCGGCTGACCGGCGCCGGCGGATACCCCGAGTGGCCGGCCTCCACCCGCAATGTCGCCGAGCTGCGCCTGTCGTTGCGCTTCGCGCCGAAAAGCGGGCTGCGCAGCCTGCTCGGCGACCAGGTGCTGCATCTCGACATCTTCGATTATCCCGGCGAATGGCTGATCGACCTGCCGCTGCTGGAGCGCGACTACGCCGGCTGGGCCGAGGAGGCGATGGTTCTGGCGACGACCGGTGTGCGGGCGCCGCTGTCCCAGGGCTGGCGCGACGCCATCGCCAGGCTCGACCCCGCCGGGCCGGCCAAGGAGACCGACGCGATCGAGGCGGCGCGGCTCTACACCGACTATCTGCGCGGCTGCCGCACCCATGCGATCCCCTTAAGCCGGCTGCAGCCCGGCCGCTTCCTGCTGCCGGGCGACCTGGAAGGGTCCCCCGCCCTCACCTTCTGCCCGCTGCCGCGGCCGCGCGAGACGCCGCGCGGGTCGCTGTGGCGGCTGATGGAGGAGCGGTTCGAGGCCTACAAGGCCAAGGTGATCCGCCCCTTCTTCAACGACCATTTCAGCCGGCTGGACCGCCAGATCGTGCTGGTCGACCTGCTTGCCCATCTCGCCGCCGGGCCGGAGAGCCTGGAGGATCTCGGCCAGGCCATGGACGACATCCTGACCTGCTTCAAGACCGGCGGCATCAACTGGCTGTGGCCGTTCGAGAGCCGGATCCGCCGCGTGCTGTTCGCCGCCACCAAGGCCGACCACCTGCCGCGCGAGGGGCACGAGCCGCTGGTCGGGCTGATGGACGAGGTGCTGCAGCAGAGCGTCCGCCGCACCGCCTTCCAGGGCGCCACCGCCCGGTCGATGGCGATCGCCTCGCTGCGCGCCACCCGCGAGGTCGACGTCAAGCATGAGGGCGAGACACTGCGCTGCGTCGCCGGGGTGATCGAGCCGGGCGGCAAGCCGGTCGCGGCCTATCCCGGCGCGCTGCCGCGCAGCCTGCGCGAAGCCCGGGGCGGCGGCCGCTTCGGCGCCCAGCGCTTCCTGCCGCCGGCCGATCTCGGCGCCGACGGCCAGCCCTGGCCGCATATCCGACTGGACGGGGCGTTGCAATTCCTGATCGGGGAAGACCTGGCATGAGCCGGCCGCCCTTGATCCTCGACCAGCCGCCGGAGCCGGAGCGTGAGAGCGGCCGAGCGCCCGCCGTGTTCGCGCTCGACCAAGCCGATTCGGTGCCGGTGGAGGATGCGCCGGTGCCGGCCGCGCCTGATGCCGTCGACCCCGGGCTGCGCCGGCGCCGCAGCCCCGGCAGCGTCGCCCTGCGCATCGCCTTCGGCGCCCTGGTCGGGCTGGTCGGCCTGGGCATCGGCCTGTGGGTCGAGCGGCTGGTCACCGACCTGCTGAGCCAGGGCGGGCCGCTGCAGGCCGCCACGCTGGCGCTGCTGGCGGTCGCCGGGGCCGGCATCCTGGTCTGGGCGGGGTGGGAGCTCTTGGCGCTGCGCCGGCTCGGCCGGGTCGAGGAGATCCGCAGCCAGGGCCGGGCGGCGGCGGGCGGCGAC